>JAFGTX010000063.1 GCA_016938815.1 Clostridia bacterium
TAAGCTTCCAAATCTACGATTTCAGCGCCTTCTGATTTCTGCATGATGTTCTTTTCACGCATTTCAGTCAGTACAGCCGGCATCTTGTCCGAGTAGAAACTTTCGCCTGCATAAGAATCAAAATGTACGCCCAGCATATCGTATACGCGGTTGAATTCCTTCAAGCTAACTTCTCTAAACCAGCTCCAAAGTTCATAAGCTTCCGCATCGTTGTTTTCCAGTTTCGTAAACCAGCCTCTTGCCTCATCTTCAAGCTCAGGCTTTACTTCAGCCTCCTCATGGAATTTTACATAAATCTTCAAAAGTTCCGGAATCGGATTGGCTTCAATCGCCGCTCTATCCCCCCATAACTTGAAGGCTACGATCAACTTACCAAACTGAGTACCGTAGTCCCCTAGGTGGTTGATCGATGTTGTATTGTAACCTAAAAATCTATAGATTCTATTGAGAGATTCCCCAATCATCGTACTTCTGATATGACCCATGTGGAATGGCTTTGCAATATTGGTAGAAGAATATTCTACAATAATATTTTTACCGTTTCCAAGTATGTCCGAACCATACTGGTCTTTTTTATCTAGCACTTCCTCAAGGACTGCTTTCGCAAACACACCTTTATCCACCATAAAATTCACATAACCGGAAACTGCTTCGATGTTTTCAAAATGATCGGCTTGGCCTAACTTCTCAACCAATTCATCGGCAATCACATTTGGCGCTTTTCTAAACACCTTTGCCAATCTGAAACATGGAAACGCAAAGTCCCCCATTGAAGTATACTTTGGATATTCGATCATCTGATAAAGTTCTTCCGCTGTCAAATCGTCAATGACGTCTGCTAAAAGTTCCGCCACTTCTTGTTTAAAATCTATCATTTTATCCTCCTTAAAAATATATTTCGTTACTTATGTAAACAAAAAGTCGCCCCTTTAAACAAAGAGACGACTATAATCGCGTTACCACTCTAATTAGTACATAAGTACTCACTCTTCCCCTGATAATGGAGGGCTGACCCAGTTGACCTACTATTTTTCAATCAACAACTCACAGGTGCGTTTCAACTACTTAGAATGCTGGGCTTCCACCAAACCCCAACTCGCTATCATCCTTACAGCAATCTACTCTCCTGATCTTCGTTTGCTCAATTATATTACGTCCTAGTTTAACATAGGCCATGCGTCATTTCAAGACCCAATTACTTGGGGTCCACAAACGCAAATACGTGATCTTCATTTCTGAAATAGTCACCATAATTCAAACCATAGCCTACAATAAATTTATCTGGAATTTCAAAACCTACATAATCGGCTTCATAAGTCACTTTTCTTCTTGATGGCTTGTCTAAAAGCACACAGCTTTTAACAGATGAAGGGTTCTTCGTCTTCATATGCGCAACAACACCTGTCATCGTAATAGCTGAATCCGTAATATCGTCAACGATTAAC
Organism: Clostridia bacterium; assembly: GCA_016938815.1. Classification (GTDB taxonomy): domain Bacteria; phylum Bacillota; class Clostridia; order Peptostreptococcales; family Acidaminobacteraceae; genus JAFGTX01. The sequence continues at coordinate 1,446 of JAFGTX010000063.1, forward strand.
ACATCGTAGCCTTCCAAGTTTTCATCTTTTATGTCCTGAACCACTTTGAGGACACCAGTCGTCTCCTCACCGTGACCATAACTTGAAGTTGTCATAAACTCAATACGTGTAGGAATTTTTATTTCTCTCACCAAATCTGCTGCAAAAATGAAGCTACCCTTCAATAAAGAAATAACCAACAGATTTTTACCTTCATAATCTCTAGAGATGATTTTACCCAATTCAGCAACACGTGTTGCAATCTCTTCCTTAGATAGAAGGACCTCTCTCACTTTGTTTTCTATACTCATTGTACCCTCCAATTCGTTCTTACTCCTATTTTAAGGACTTTATCAAGCCCTGTCAATCATCAAACGGCGACTGACGTGGTTCACCACTTCACCAATAGTGGAATAGACCGCTTCATAGTCGATTTGAGGGCGTTCTAGGACAAGAAGTTCTGCACCGCTCGCCTCACATGCCAAAACCTTTTGGTCAAAACCACCCGTCGTTGAAGTTGCCTTTGAAACAAGGTATTTGATGTCATAGGCTTCTATCATCGCCATATTATAAGTCTTCGAAAAAGGCCCTTGAACGCCAAGGATGTTTTTCGGCTTCAAACCGTATGATTCACACTTTTCTATGATGCCACTCATGGGTAAGACACGGGCATAGAGCCGATCAAGAGGCAATGCATCCGTAAATTTCTTTAAGTTGTTCGCACCAATCGTCAACAGTACATTGCCACTGCGACCAGACAGATACGCAATCATCTCCTCATAGGTAGCAAACCACTTGCCACAAGCCACCTCAAGGTTTTCTCTTTCATAGCGCACGTAAGCGATTCCAGCCGTTTTAGCCGCCGCCATAGCATTTTCAGATGCACCGACAGCATAAGGATGAGTCGCATCGACCAAAATCTCTACGCTTTCCGTTTGAATCACTGAAACCAGTGCCTCTAAATCCATTGCCTGATCCATCACACGTACGCCTTTTTTCTGTTCAATCAACGAAGCGCCATAGGCCGTCGTCGTCGTTGCAATAATGTCATATCCCGTAGCTGACAGTGCTTGAATTAACGCACGACCATCTTTTGTACCGGACATCACTAAAATCATATATTGTAACCTCTTGGCGTCACCATTCTGCCATCTTTGACATAGGTTTTCGAGTTGCCTATAATCACCATCGTTACCATATCGATTGTCTCTTCCATCATATTGCCTAAAGTTGAAATAACCACTTCTTCACCTTCACGTTTTGCATTGCGCACAATGCCAACTGGCGTTTCCGGCGCTTTGTATTTCAATAGAATATCTCTTGCCTCCACAATTTGATCCCGTCTACCCTTACTTCTTGGATTATAGATTGTCACGACGAAATCCCCATCTCCAGCACAGTGCAGACGCTTTTGAATCAAGGACCACTCTGTCAAAAGATCACTTAAGCTGATTGTCACATAATCATGCATAAGTGGTGCGCCAAGCGAAGCTGCGGCAGCCGTAGCCGCTGTTACGCCAGGAATCACCTCAACATCCATACCATTATCAGCGAGTTCCAGCAAAATACCTGCCATACCATAAACACCCGCATCGCCACTGCTCACAAGTGACACGGTCTTGCCTTCCCTTGCTAGTTCAACAACGCGTGTACAACGTTCTACCTCACGCTTCATACCCGTAAAATCCGTCGACTTATTTTTGATTAAGTCGTCGATGAGGTCCAAGTATAATTTGTAACCCACAACCACATCCGAATCCTCAATGGCCGATTTCGCCCTTGGTGTCATGTAGTCCAATAAACCTGGTCCAATGCCGATTACATAGATCTTACCTGATTTCATATTCTTCCTCCCAAATTGCTATTGTAATGCCGTCAAAAGGCGTTTTTTCCATGATAAAACGTCCCGATTTGCCAGAACCCAATTGTGCCGCCGGTTCACAAACCGCACGAACACCTATGGTCTTCTCCACAAAATCCGAACCCACAAATTGATTTTCTATTACTTTGATACGTGTCCGCTCTATAATTTCCAGCGGCACATCTAGTGCCTCTGCCGTTTCAACCAGTCCCTTTTCGTCTGCTTTAACATCTACCGTCGCAATCATTCGAATGCTCCGTCTGTCACGGCCACATTCTTTCAGCGCTTTTTCAACCGCCGCCATTAGATGCTCTTTAGGCGTATCCCTTCTGCATCCCACACCTAAGACCAAATTTTTAGGAATCAATTGCAGGGTTGGTGGAATGTTACATACCCTATTGCTGATCAGCAATACCGCACTTTCCATCCCACTCAATGCTTTCTGAAATTCCGTCATATCCAACTGGCGCCACTGAGCATCCAAGTCTATTTGGACCTTTCCATCCGTCGCCAGCACAAGGGGTTCTCCGTTGACAATAGCACTGGCCATAACCTTGGCTTGATGAATGGAATCAATGACAAAACCGTTTTTAACCGCCAATACATCGACCGCGATTTTATGCTGTACATCAGATGACGTCGTCACCACCGCTTGACCACCCAGTTTTTGGGCCACATCGAGCGCCAGCGCATTACCACCACCGATATGTCCAGACAGGAGGCTAATGATGTAATCACCCTTTTCATCAATAACAAGCACCGCAGGATCTTCCGTCTTATGCTGAAGATAGGGCGCAATCGACCGGACGACAATACCTGTCGCCATCACGAATATGATGGCAGAGTCCCTTTTGAATGCCACCTGAACGCAGTCCTTCAATGTGCCATCCATCAAATGATCTGGAGCTTGACCCACTTTAGCAGAAACATAAAGTTCAGCCGAAGGATAAAAAGCCTTCAATTGTTTTGAAAGTTGATAGCCACCTTTTGTCACCGAAAAGATACTGATTGACATATGTTACTCCTTATTCTTTAGCCGTTCTATACTCATGACTAAAGGATTTATCATAAAGCAAGGACAACTCGTATTGGTCACCTAGAAAATCACCGACCAATATTTGAGCTGTCTTTGTAATGTTTTCTTCTTTCACGCGTTCTGCAATGGTTTCAAGCGTACCCATCACTACTTTCTGGTCTTCCCAAGTCGCTCTCTGGATTACGGCAACCGGCGTCGTTGGCGGATAATGTACCGTCAAACGCTCTACGACCTTTTCAATCATCTGCACGGAAAGGAAAATTGCCATAGAGGCTTTGTGGCTTGCAAGCTTCTCCAGCGCTTCAGATTCAGGCACAGGTGTGCGACCTTCCAGCCTTGTACAAATAACCGTTTGACTGATAGATGGCAAGGTAAATTCCTTCTTAATGGCTGCCGCTGATGCAACAAAGGAACTAACACCAGGCACAACTTCACTGTCGACACCCATCGTCTCAAGGCGGTCGATCTGCTCTCGAATAGCTCCATAAATACTCGGGTCACCAGTATGAACGCGGACGACCATTTTATCTTCTTTCAGTCCCTTGTCCATAACATCGATTACTTCATCAAGGGTCATAGACGCGCTGTTGTGTACTTCAGCCGTCTCTTTACGCCACTGTAGCACTTCCTTGTTGACCAATGAACCTGCATAGATCAATACATCTGCCTGTTCTACCAATTCTTTGCCTCTCAGCGTCATCAACTTCGGATCACCAGGACCTGCACCAATAAAGTATACCTTTTTCATGATTAGATCCCCTTTCTTTTCACGATGATTGTTGACATATACGGCACTTTCTCATCTTTCAAGACATTGATATCTCTTACGATATTCTGTCTATCGGTAGACACTTTGCTAATCATAACAAATTTATCATCCAAGCCCTTTTCAATCAACAATTCAGCTAACTCCTTATTCGCATGAGATGGCTTCATGATAATGACATTATCTGTATTCTCAAGAGCAATACGTGCAGACGTCACATCTTTTTGAAGCGGTACCACAGTAAAAGTCTCTTCCCATAAACAGATTGGCAAATTCATCGTTGAAGCCACCGCACTGAAAGAAGTTACCCCTGGAATCGTTTCAATTTCGATACCCTTTTCCACCAAAAACGGTACGATATACATAAAAGTACTGTAGACACCCGGATCACCTAGCGTGATAAACGCCACGTTCTTGCCTTGATTGATGAAAGTTTCAATCTGCACCGCATTGTCTTCCCAAGATTTATTCAAAACATGCTCATCGTAAACCATCGGAAAAGTCATCGGTACACGTTCTGTACTGTCCTTAACGTAAGCCTCTCCAATTTCAAGCGCAATGCTCTTCTTGCCATTGCCCGCATCTGGACAAATAAGCACGTCTGCTTTTTCTATTGCGCTGATCGCCTTAAGCGTAATCAGTTCTGGATCTCCTGGACCAACACCAATACCATAAAATTTACCTTTCATCATTCATTTCCCTCCATTATTTTTGTGCCGATATGACGAATATCGGATTGTTTGCCATCAACATCGTTATATCCTTCAGCATCTTACTTTTTGATACATTTATTTGAACCACTTCAACATTTTTAAAATGGCTTTTGGCGTAATTTAAAAAGAGACTCATATTTTCAAGCGTGATCATATTCGCTACGATCCAGCCCTCTTCCTTTAGATGTGCCCTGCAATACTCCAAAACATCCAGCATATTGCCGCCGGTACCACCGATGATGATGCTATCGAACATCACAGTTTCAGGCAAATCATCCGGCGCCATGCCACTGATGACTTCAAGATTCTCGCAGCCAAACTGGGACTTATTCTTGTGAATAAGGTCAATCCCCTCGTCATTGCGTTCAATCGCATAGACACTGCCATTTGGTATTTTAAGCGCACATTCAATAGAAAGGGAACCCGTTCCGGCACCGATGTCCAGCACGACCGCATGCTCATGCAAGCGGAGTTTGCTCAAGGTAACTGTACGCACTTCCTCTTTTGTCATAGGTACTTTGCCTCTTATAAAAGCGTCATCCGGTACGGATGTTAATCGATAATCCACTGCCATACCTAGACCTCCCAATCCATATTCTCAACGATGACCACGCTGAGTGTGTCGAAATCCTTTTCGGCGATTTCATCCGGTACGCCTATCGTGATGCGTTCATCCTCATAGGAAAGGCGTTCCCCGACATAGATACGAAAAGTGCCTTGTCCTTTCAAGGATTCAGCAATTACCGCCGGTGTGTTCTTGTAATCCGTCAGTAGACCTGTCAAATGGTTGTTTAAGACCAAATGGGCCACATCCGCCTCACGACCATGGACACTCCCTACAAATGCATCCTGCCAAGGCTGTTTAATCGCAGAAAACATATACTGCATCGAACTGATGCCTGGTACGACCTCGAATGCCGCTTCGTCGTAATGACGTCTTACAAAGGAGAGCATGCTATAAAAACCGCTATCTCCCGAAACGATCATCACAATACGCTTCTGTGTTCTGTGTGCATCGATATATTCTTTAATCAGCGATAGATCCGCTGTAATGTAGACGCACGTCTGCTGTCCAATCCCAATGGATTCAATATTACGCTTGCCGCCTATGATCACATCGGCACCGTCTATTAACTTGCGAGCCTTTGGCAGCAGATAATCTGGATGCCCTGGCCCAATACCCACCACATAGAATTTAGACATGCTTAAATACCTCCATCAACTGTCGTCCCTTATCATCCATCCCTAAAAGTCCATGGAGATTAGAGAATAAAATGGTACCTACTTCTACATTGCCGAAAACCCTTTCTTCCGAACGCGCACTCACCCGCGAAGCCAACAAATCAAAAACACCCATATAGCCCGAGTCTTCAATTTTAGAAATCGCATCATCTGTCGTTGTCGATTTGAGCACCGCCTCAAGCAAAGCCTGTGGTGCCCCCATGACGCCTAAATATGCTGCCATAATTTCCATTCTACCATCCGCTATTTTGCTATGGGTATGGAAGATGCCGCCAGCCACTTTAATCATTTTACCGATATGACCGACCCATAAGAGTCGTTTGATTCCCAGCTTTTCCGCTTCATCCAGCATGGCACCGATAAAATTGCTAGTTTTTACCATTTCATCTACCCTAAGTCCCATAGATATAGAAAAATCCCGCCCATAATTCCCCGGTGAAAGCAGGACCGTATCCACTCCGGACTTCGCCAGTACGGAAAGTTCTACCCGCATGGTGTCGATTAAAGCCTCTTCGCTCATTGGCTCTACAATACCGCTGGTACCGATAATGGAAATGCCACCGACAACACCCAGTTTTGGGTTAAAGGTACGCTTGGCTATTTCAATACCTTCCGGCGCACTGATTTCCACTGCGACCCCCTCTGTCGTTTCCAGTATTTCTTCCACCGCTTCTCGAATCATTTTCTGCGGTACCGGATTAATCGCCGGCTGACCGACATCAACAGAAAGCCCCGGCTTCGTTACCGTGCCGACGCCGACGCCATTTGTCAGTGCATAGGGCGCTCCCGTCTGGCACTGTACTGCAGATATGATCTTCATGCCTCTCGTTGCATCAATATCGTCGCCAGCATCTTTTTCAACGCTGCAAATGGCAAAATCCACCTCTAATCGTTCCAAAGTATAGGGAATATCAATCAGCCAACCTTTTGGTGTCATCAAGGCGACAACACCCTGGTAAGGCAAAGTCAAAGCCTCTGTTTCAACTTGCTGTCCGACGATATGCTGACACGCTGCCTTGGTTGCCGCAGCAGCACACGATCCGGTTGTATAGCCACATCGTAACTTTTTTCCGTTTTTTTCAACATAACGTTCTAACATAGGATCACCCTTAATCTCTCGTGACACCTGGAATTTGATAGAGCATCGCATTAATGATTGTCGCCGCAACAGGGCTACCGCCTTTTCTGCCTCGAACCACAATATAAGGAATATCAAGTTTCCTAAGTTCCTCTTTGGATTCTTCTGCGCCGACAAAGCCCACAGGAACCCCAATGACAAGTGCCGGTTTTACCTTGCCTTCTCTAATGAGCTCCATAAGCACGAAGAGTGCTGTTGGCGCATTGCCGATAGCATAAATCTTCGTATTATCTTCTGCGGCCGCACGCTCAATGCTCACCATGGAACGCGTCACACCGCGTTCTTTCGCTTCTGTAAAAACCGATTCTTCGTGAACATGGTTGTAGATTTTGCCACCGAAGGCTTCCAACTTTCTTTTATTGATGCCCGCCATCACCATATTGGTGTCAGCGTAAATATCTGAGCCCTCTGAAAGAGCCTGCATACCGGCCTCAATCGCACCCTCTGAAAATTCCAACAAATCAGCGTATTCGAAATCCGCTGTTGTATGAATCACACGCTTTACGATTAAAAGCGTTTGCTCGTCAAATTGATGCGGAGCCATTTCTTCGCCGATAATCTCAAAACTGCGCTTTTCAATGCCCATCGGGTTTTTTATATACTCTACTTTTCCCACAGTAACCTCCCAAATTTCCTTGTATAAACAAAAAACTAGCCCGTGGGCTAGTTTAAAAACGTCTCTATTTCTCTTGCACCCTGAAGTTCTCACATAAAACAGGCAGGTCTCCTGGCTCGCATATCAAACCCATTTCTTCGTCTTCCCTTGAGGTGACATCGTTAAAGAAATAGTAATGCTTACAGTAGCAGGGGCTGCGTTGGACTTTCACCAATCTTCCCTATTATCCTTATATTTTTAAGGCACCTGTTCATCTTAAATTGTCTCAATCATTATATCACTATCGTCTTAAAAAGAAAACAGGATTAATAGGTTCGTAATTCTCTTTCACCAAGACGCTCTGCATCAACTGTATCTGCACGACTCTCTGGTACCGTTACAATGTCCGGGTCACCATCACTAATAAATCGTTTTGAAGGATTTTGCTCATAGTTATCCAAATAGAACGTCATTTGATATTCCCCATCACCACTTTGAACGCGGTTAATGTGTTCAAAATCAAA
>JAFGTX010000351.1 GCA_016938815.1 Clostridia bacterium
CCCGTGCAATACCGAAATTGATAGCGATAGATTTAGCGTGACCAATGTGCGGGAACCCGTTTGGCTCCGGAGGAAACCGTGTAACAATCTCTTTATACTTGCCTGCTTTCAGGTCTTCTTCCACTATTGTACGTAAAAAATCTTTGTGCTCACTCATTATCATTAAACCTTTTGTTTATATAAGGGGAGTATTTTATCCAATAAGCGCTTATAGCATTGCAGATATGACAATTCGACAATATGGAGAAATCAGGGTTTAAACTATTTGATTCTCTCCTGTTTATAAGTGATGAAGGTGGTACAAAAGGCATCCTTCCCTAAAACCCTGTAGAGAAGGGTCTCCTCGCCAGATATAAACTATTACAGTGGCTCAACGGTTATTGTCGGGGTAGGGATACCCCGACCTACTACGAAGGAGGATTCGTTTGACGCAGTCTGTCATTTTAGGTTTGAAACCGTGTTGATATCTCTTCTGATTATTCTAAATCAAAGGCTGCTTCACTTGCCCACTCTGTGAGTAGTTTTTTATCATCATCACTGAGTTTAGCCTCTTTATGCATGATAAGATAACTTGGAAGAGGCATTTTGCTTTTGATCGCTTTTGGGATCTTCTCTAGATATTTTAATTTTTTCTCATCATCATAACTTGCCCATATAGAAAAGTTCATATGCTCACGACCCTCTTTGACATGCATCTTGGTAAACCATGAAACAGGAGCAATGGAACTATACCATGGAAAGTCGGTATGGTTTGAGTGACAATCAAAACAGGCACGTTTTAAAATTGCATGTACCTCTTCCGGAGCTTTCAGCACATCATCAGCCTTAGTTGGCACCTCAGCAGGAACATCCATCGGAACGAACTGCATCCCTATCAAAACCAGTAGTACAAATATAGATATTTTCTTCATAATTATGATTATAGATTATTTTTCTTAATTTAAATTTATTTATCATATTTTTTATCAAGAAAATAGACATAGATGCTCGGATATAATTCCAACAGAAGCGTATCAGGCACTTCAGAAGAGAGATCTACTCTCCCATACAGAAATCAATCAAATACGCGATTTAAAACTTCTATTACATTTAAACCACTATAATATCACTCTCATATCACCGCTCGAGAGGAATACCTCCTGCGGTGAAAACCCACGAATTTTGGAGTAAAAGAGATGCTTAGATTTGCCCCGTCACCTACCAGTGATATGCATATAGAAAACCTGCGAGTGGCGATCTTTAACTATCTGGTAGCCAAACAGAGAGATGTGAACTTCATTGTCCGTATCGAAGATACAGACAAAGAACGCAATATTACCGGAAAAGACACAGAGATCATGGAGATACTTGAGAAGTTCGCGCTTCCCCATGACTCTGTCTATCACCAAAGCGAAAATCTGCATCTGCACCAGACCCTGGCGATCAGACTTCTTGAAGAGAAGAAAGCATTTGTCTGTACCTGTAGAGATACAGAATCTTCAAAAATGTATAGTGGACACTGTAGCGCTATGGGCGCTGCCGAACTAGCAAAACTCAAAGAAGAGAAGACCCCTTTTGTCATCCGTATCAAAAAGCCGGATGCACCGATCCTCATCCATGACCTGATCAGGGGGGAGATCGAAACGGCGCCCAACGAAGTCGACGCTTTTGTGATCCTCGGGGCTGACGGTACACCGACCCCAAGTTTTGCCTCTGCCTGCGATGATATGATCTCAGGTATTCGTCTGGTTATCCAAGGTGAAGAGCACCTCTCCAGGACACCAAAACAAGAGCACATCAAAACACTGCTTGGTTATGATCAGGAGACAGCGTACGCACACCTGCCTTCCCTCCTCAATACAGATGAAGCACATACAGTCAAGTGGCTCTTTGAACAGGGCTTCATCCCCGATGCGATCGCCAACTACCTGATCGCACTGGGCAATGAAACGCCAAAAGAGATCTTTACGATGCCTGAAGCTTTGGAATGGTTCGATATCTCAAAGCTCTCCAAGTCCCCGGTAAAATTTGACATTGACAGGCTCCGCTTCATTAACAGAGAACACCTTAAAATAATGGATAACAAACGCCTCTCAAGCCTCTTTGGTTTTGCAGATGAAGCTATCGGGAAACTGGCAAAAGTCTATCTTGAAGAAGAAGCCAGTACGATCAATGAGCTCGAAGCAAAGATCAGGCCGATCTTCAAACCAAAAGACTTCAGCCGTGAGTGGGGAGAGCAGATGAAACTGATCTCTGATGTGATCTTTGATGCCCCGATGATCAACACCTATGAGGCATTTGAGTCCTATATCAGGGAAAAATCAGGACTCTCGGGAGAGAGCTTATTAAAACCGCTCCGTTACCTGCTTACGGGTACAGGTAACGGCCCTGAACTTTCCGACATCTACCCGTATATCAAATCTTATATCCTGGAGGTAGCCTCATGAG
>JAFGTX010000064.1 GCA_016938815.1 Clostridia bacterium
ATGGATTTCATAAAAAGAAAAGGGATAGATACAGTCCTTAAGAGTGATACCAAAACCCTTATAGGATTCAGTGCAGGGGCCATTAATATCTCTGAACATGCTATTGTCATACAGGATGATTCGGTAGACGAAAGTACGGTTTACGATGGGCTGAACCTGACAGGTGGCATATCGGTAGATGTGCATTATACCGAAGTGAAGGATGCCGATATCCGTGAGGTTCAAGCAAAGTGGGCCATTGAAACGATCTATGCTATACCTGAAAATTCAGGGATTTTAATCCATGGTGACGACATCAAATTCATTGGTACAGAACCGGTCGTTCGATTTTGAGGAATGTCTGTTGTTGATAGGATGAAGGAGACTTGATTATGTTTGATGATGCAAGAAGTAAACAACTTGTTTTGGTTTCACATTGTATTCTGAACCAGAATGCAATTTCAGATGGGACTGCGGATTATCCGGGAACATTTGAGGACGTGCTTCGTATTTTGATGGATAAGAAAGTGGGCATACTTCAAATGCCGTGTCCTGAATTGCAATGCCTGGGGCTAGATCGTGGCGATATCGCCGGCAGTCAACGCGCGGTTGTCGAAGAAAATACACGTATTCGACAGGCGCTTCTTGCCGATAACAATCTGGAAAAAATTGATGTTCTTGTTGAGAATGTATTCTATCAAATTAAGGAATATCAGAAGAACGGTTTTAATATCGTGGGTATCATTGGTGTCGATCGTTCGCCAAGTTGTGGCATCCATACAACCTCTGAAAAAAATATGGAGGTTGAAGGACGCGGTGTATTCATGGATCGATTGACCGATGCATTAAAAAAAGATGGGATTGTTATCAAGATGGTCGGTGTTAAAACTTCAAAAGTGGAAGATGCTGTTTTGCAAGTAAAGGCATTGCTGGCGTAGCAAACAAGTCATTTTTTTTAAAAAGGATCGATATGGTGCAAAGGAAAAATAATGAAGCATCACAACGTGGGGGAGGGTAACTATGACATTTATTGGTATTGATTTGGCGTGGCCTTACAAAAATGAGACCAGTGTTTGTGTTATGGATGAAACAGGCGAAGTGGTATACCTCAATTCAGATGTGTATACCGATGACGACCTTATTGCCATTATAAAGGGCTATGGCAGCGAACCGGTGTGTATCGCTATCGATGCGCCATGGCTGTTAAAAAAAGAAAGCGACGCTTCAGAAAATGATCGTGCTTTCATGAAGACTGAAATTCACGGTCAGCGTATTGCATTATATGCATCCAATTGTGCTTATTTGACGGGTACTTGTGGTCAAATTCGAGCGGAACTTCTCATGAATCTTATTCAAAAGGCATTGCCATCAGCAATTGTATCTGAAAAAGCTATAGAAAATCAGTCGACGATTGTTGGAACGGCCCCATCTGGTATTTGTTTTGGCCTTTTTCCAGAAACACATCCAGTAAAATATAGAATCAAACGCACCGTTGCATACGAAGAAACAAAAAAAGAAATGGAAAGACTTTTAAGAAGATTTAGATACATAGAGGAAAAAGAGCAACAGGTATTTGGACTGATGTCTAAACTGGGCGGCGACATAGGAATGCTTGATGAGAAAAGGCATAAATTGATCCAAGATAGAATTGATGCTTTTCTCAGTGCTTATGGCATCTACGCTATCTATAAGGGCTATGCTATTGCCAAGACTTTCGGTGATTCGGATCAAGGCTTCATCACGATTCCTGTCGCTAACAGGGTCATCTCAAATTCTGAGATTGGTGAGTTGAAGGATAGAGTCAGCACGAAAAAGAAAGATTTTATGATACGTTTTGCACAAAAAGAGGATGCCGGCTTGATTGTGAAGTATATTCTTGATTTGGCTACCTACGAAGACGAGTTGGATCAAGTGACGGTTACGGCGGATACCTTGGAAAAGCATATGTTCGACTTTGGCGGTGCAGAGGCACTGATTGGCGAATACAAAGGACAGCCTGTCGGTTTTGCTTTTTTCCACCAGAGCTTTTCAACATTTCTGGGTAAACCGGGCATTTCCCTTGTGGATTTGTACATAGAACCTGAAGTGCGAGGCAATGGCTTCGGTAAAATTATGCTTTCCTACTTGGCTCAGGTTGCAGAAGAAAGGCATTGTGAACGCTTAGAGTGGTGGTGTCATGATTGGAATCAAACGGCGATTGACCGTTATGTTAACTGGGGCGCTGGTATGGTCAACAACATTCGTGTTTACCGTATGGATGGCGCCAGATTAAATGAATTTTCAAAAGGGCACAGGGTCTTAGACTAGTTATGGGGGAATTGTAATGATTGTTAGATAGCTACCTTCAAGCGATTATCGATTATGAAAGTGGCAAACTGATTGTTGCAGAAATGAATGGCAAAGTCATTGCCTTTTCGGAAGCCTGTATCAAGACCGCACTAGATTTACCAGCGGTTCAGCCAAGGCAGTGGTTGTTGATTGCTGGGATTGCGGTTGATGAAAAAGTCAGACGAAGTGGCGCTGGACAGGCCCTCTTGGACTCTTTGAAGCAATGGTGGGCAGAACATGGCATTGCCGAAATAGAACTTAAAGTATACACATTCAACGAAAGTGCCATTAGATTCTATGAGAAAAATGGTTTCAAAGAACTTTCTAAAAATCTCAGCTTGGAGGTAGAAACAGCTCGATGAATAAATACGAAAAAAAACTCAAAGCCGAGAGGCGTCTTAAGAGAAAGAATCGAAAAAAATACGGATGGATGTTTCGATTGATGTTTTCCATACTGGCTATTATAAGCCTTGGTTTTACAGTGATATTGGCTGTGAAGAACTTTGGTATCGCTTTGACTTATATGGTTAATGTTTTCTTCGTTTTTCTTGGTATAATTGGCGTTATTGGCCTCGCACTGGTCAAACGTAGTGATGTGAAAGCTAATCTTGCGACACTCCTCTTCTTATTGATAGGTTTAAGTGCTTTCACGAGGACTTGTCATATGACGATGGATCTTACAGGCTATGTGTTCCTAGATAAATATGAGACTCAAGTGGTTACCATTGAAGAGATACACAGTGTAAAAGGTTTAAAAAAAGTAATCACGGATTTGGGGACCTTTGATTTTCATTTTTCAACGGTGGATGCACCAGATGGTTCAGTAGTGGCATTAGATTATTTGCCTAAATCTCACTTAGGACTAAAGATAAGGCAGATTACACCTTAAAGGATTAAGCGTCAATATATTACGGATTTGAGAGAAGTGCGTGTTGTAATGGATTATAGAATAGAGTCATATGGCAATGCTAGGAGGTTATGATGAGTCTACCCAAGAAACTATTTAAAAAGCTAGGCGGCATCTTTGATGCGCTGGATATACTGGAACATACCTCGCGATTGGCGCAGCCTTTTGTACAAGACGCTCGTGCCAAGAGTATTGAGAATGCCAAGCGCATCTATGCCCATCAGTATGTTGAAGATGGTCTTTGTACGATTATCATCGAAAAGGCGGAGATTATTGCCAGAGGGGCTTCTTTTGAGGAAGCTTTTGAAAAATTTATTGAAAGATTAAAAGACCTCAGAGAAAATAAGGTCGTCAGTAGCAACAAGAAAACGAGAGCCATTCAAAAGAAATTGATTGATAAAATCGATAGGATTTTAAGTGAGGGTGATGATTTGAAACCTTATATTTTTCGCATTCACATTGAGGAAAATCATCAGAGTAGACGGTCGCCAATGAAGATTAATAGAATCTATCGACGACCGAAAGCGTAAAGTGGAAAGGTGGGCAAACTCATGACAACGAAAGAGGCGCTTTTATTTGCATTGGAATTGATTTTATCGTGTACAGCGATTCTGATTGCCAGTTGGTGGTTCAAGGTGCCGTTTTATCTGATTGCGTCATGGACAACGGCAATTTATTGGTTGTACAAGTCTAGAGTAGTGAAAGTAGAGTATAGAGATATTATAAAAAAAGTTTACCACGGGACGCTTGCTTTAGCCCTTGCGTCGAGTATTCAATTCTATTTTGAATGCTTTTAAAAGTTGGGAACAAGTGGAGTTGATATGAGACGGATACGAAAGTGTATTTTGACGATGCTCCTTGCAGGGCTGCTCGTCATCATAGGTATCAATGCAGGAATCAAATATAAAACAAACGCTTATATATTTAATGATGTTGAAGCAATTCCAGACAAGCAAGTGGTTATCGTTTTAGGGGCATTTGTCAGAGGTGATAACCTTTCCATGGTTTTAGAAGATCGAGTCCAGTCGGGTATAATGCTTTACCATGCAAATAAGGCAGGTAAATTGCTTTTGAGTGGTGATCATGGACATGTGCATTATGATGAGGTCAACGGTATGAGAAGATACGTGCTAGCAGATGAAGGTATTGCTCCTGAGGATATATTTCTGGATCATGCGGGTTTTGATACTTATGACACCATGTACAGAGCGAAAGAGGTCTTCGGCGTAGAAAGTGCTATTATCGTTACACAGGATTTTCATATCAATCGAGCCGTTTATATTGCCCAGGAACTTGGCATTGATGCGGTTGGTTATTCTGTCGATGAGAAAAAGTACAGAGGTATATTGAGGTTTAAGTGGCATGCTAGGGAGTGCTTATCGAGAGTCAAGGCTTATTTCGATGTAGCGTGGCATGCTTCACCAAAATATTTGGGGCAAGAGATACCCATTACAGGCGATGGACAACTCAGCTGGGATGAGTTTGATGGCTTGGAATAGGCCATTTAGGAGGGTTCAATGATACCAAATATACTCACAGCGATAAGGATTGCGGTTTCGTTGACACTTTTGCCATTCAATCCAGTCAGCTATTATTTTCAATTCTTGTATATCATAGCCGGTATCAGTGATTTACTGGACGGCTATATTGCTAGGATGACACAAACCGAAACAGAGTTGGGCGCGCGGCTGGATTCGCTCGCCGATTTGATTTTTTGCATCATCGTATTATACAAGGTTTTGCCTGTCATACATATTTACAAATATGTACCTGTTTTTTTCATTTTGATTGTTATTATCAGGATGATCGCAGTGCTTGTCTGTAGAGTGAAATTTGGTAAAGTAGCCATGTTGCATACGATTAGCAATAAAATGACTGGCATATTGCTTTTTTTCTACCTTTTCTTCGCGACTTCAAATGTGTCGGCCATATACCAATACGGACTTTGCTGTCTAGGTATGATATCGGCAGTAGAAGAATTATGGATTCACATCCGTTCTGAAGAATGGGAATTGAATAGGGCCAGTATCTGGAAATCAAGGAGGAGCTTATGACACACACGATAGAAACTATGAAAAGGGAAGATTGGCCCGCTGTATCCAGAATTTATTTAGAAGGCATTAAAACAGGCAAC
>JAFGTX010000352.1 GCA_016938815.1 Clostridia bacterium
TAGGTTCGTGTCATTAAAAAAGATGACCAATAGAATATATCTTTTGATCATCTTTTAAATAATATAAATTAACTTAATGACATTGGGTTCATAGGCCTTCACTCTTTCCTTGATGGGCCGGCCCATGATCTTTTCATAAGTTGAAAAGAAAGCATCCGTCTCCTTATCCGTTAGGCGGGTATCTGTCTTCCACAAGGTCGTCGTAGGTGCCAAGAACTGTGTAATGTCTTGGACCGGTTCACTGATTACCGGCTTTTCCCAGTCTATCAGGAAGCTTTCCTTTTCACCGATGATAAAATTATGGCTATTGACTTCTGTATTATTGACGACCTGCCAAGGATCTTCCCTGAAATAGGCATCGACGGCTTCGGCATTTCGAGCGCAGTAGCTATAGAATGCCTCCATAATGCGTTTGCTTGCAACACTTGGCGCACTAGAAGCCCTAAAAGACGACAGCCAGTGGTCGGCCTCCGTTAGTCGCGCCTTGCAGAGCGCCTCCTCGACAATCAAAGTGTCCCTAAAGTCACTCGAATCCAATTTATGAATCGAACCGAATATTTTTGCCGCCACTTCTAAATCCGTTTCATAATTAAGGGGTCTACCGCTCAGGTAATTCATCATCAAGATGCCTTCCTCAAAGTATGTTCTTGAATCGTCGCAAAAATAAGCAGTGGGCGTCACGCCACTTTTCTCCAGTTTCTTTATGGCATTGAACTCATACTCTATTTGATTCTTCAAATTCAATTGACTGCCCATGTTGATCCTAAAGACGTATTTCGAATCGCCCTCCGTCACCATATAATTCTTGTTGTATTCCCCTTGGGCGAGAAAACTTACGTGGCAGTCACCTGATAAATTGTAGGCCTTTGCCACTAAGGCATGCATCAAGTAATCTTTAATTTTTAAACCGTATGCATCCATTCAGCCACCCCTTCATATAAATATTGATGCATATAAGCCAGCGTATGTCGTGGCCTATTCTCATGCACTGTCCTTTCATCATTAAAGGTCTGCCACAGAGCGACTAAATCCTCGTATTCATCAATATCCCTGTACTTATCCAGCATAGAAACGCTCAGGCCCAACTGATTGGCCATGTTATAGGTTTGTTCTACCACCGACTGATTGCCCCACTGGAAATCATTTACGAAAATCCTTTGGCAAGGCGCTTTTAAACCGATCAGACAACATCCCCCATCATAGGTAGGGGCAATGGCTATATCAAAGTCTTCCAACATTTTATAAGCCGCCTCATAAGTCGCACACTGGATATGCGGTATATCACATCCAACCAGCACAACTTTTGAATAACCCAAATCGAACACGTGGCTAAAGGCATGTAGCATCCTTTGCCCTATATCTTCACCCACCTGTTCAAAACAGCTATAAGCCTCAGGTACCATCTCAAAAAATGAGTCTTGATAATTTTCAGGCGCATAGGCTACAAA
>JAFGTX010000353.1 GCA_016938815.1 Clostridia bacterium
ATCTGCATATTCTTTCTCAAATTTTTCATCTGTGCATTGGTATAATCCAATATATTTTCGTTCTGAAATAAAATCTCGCCTTCGTTCGCCTGTAAAAGTCTTATTAACACTCTACCTGTCGTGGACTTTCCACAACCAGATTCACCGACAAGTCCTAAAGTCTCACCTTTATTGATATAAAAGTTAAGTCCATCTACTGCGTGAAGCATGCCTGTTTTTGTTTTGAAATGCTTTTTTAAGTTTTTGACCTCAATCAGTTTTTCGCTCACACCATCACACCCTTCCATTCATAGACTTTTCATAGAGATAGCAATTGACATAATGGCCTTCCCCTACTTGGAATTTAGGCGGCCTTTCTTTTGCACACTTTGCCATCGCGTGTGGACATCTCGGATGGAAAGCGCAGCCTGTCGGCATATCCGTAGGGTCCGGCGGCAAACCGTCGATGACGTTCAGTCGATCCTGCTCACTATCAAGATCAGGAATAGAATTGAAAAGTCCTTCTGTATATGGATGATAAGGCTTGGTATAAAGGGCTTCCTTAGGTGCATACTCGACCACATTACCACCATATATGATAGCTACCTTATCACAAATTTCCGCGACGACGCCAAGGTCATGGGTAATCATGACCATGGAGGTCTGGAATTCATCTTTGAGTTTTTTCATTAGATCAAGCACCTGTGCCTGAATGGTCACATCAAGCGCCGTTGTCGGTTCATCGGCGATCAAGAGCACCGGATTGCAGGAAAGCGCAATGGCAATCACAACCCTTTGCTTCATGCCACCGCTGAATTGATGGGGATATTCGTCATGTCTGCTACCTTGAATACCAACCACTTCCAGCATCTTTTTCGCCTTTTCCAAAGCCTCTTCCTTTGATATTTTTTCATGCAGCAAAATCATTTCCTGAATTTGTTCACCCACCGTGATGACTGGATTTAACGAGGTCATTGGATCCTGAAAGATCATCGCGATCTTGCTACCTAATATGCTCTTCATCTCGCTCTTGCTTTTTGCCAGCAAGTCCTCCCCCTTAAAGAAGATCTCACCACCGACAATACGTCCCGCTGGCTCTGGAACAAGTTGTAAAATGCCCAAAGCGGTTGTTGTTTTCCCCGCTCCGGTTTCACCTACAAAACCAAGGGTCTCACCATTGCCCAGTTCCAGATCGAGATTTTCAACCGCATGAACAATGCCGTTATCTGTTTTATATTGAATCGTAAGATTTTTAATTTCTAGTAATTTTTCATCCATCATCATTTTGCCTCCCATTAACTTCTGAGCTTAGGATCGAGTGCATCTCTTAATCCATCACCTAGTAGATTCAGAGCAAATATCGTCACCATGATAGCAAGCCCCGGATAAAGGGTCATATGAGGATAGTCCCTGATATAACTTCTTCCACCAGAAAGCATGGAACCCCATTCCGGTGTCGGTGGCTGTATTCCCAAACCTATGAAGCTAAGTCCTGCAGCCGTTAAAATGGCAATGGCAACACCTATGGTCGCTTGAACGATAATTGGCGCCATACAGTTGGGCAGGATATGTTTGAAAATAATCCTTAAATCACTTGAGCCTGCGGCTTTTGCCGCTTCAATGAATTCCTGCTCCCTTATGGTAAGCACCGACGCCCGAACCAGCCGCGCATAACCCGGTATAGAGGATATACCGACCGCAATCATGAGGTTGGATATACTCGGCCCAAGTGCTGCAACAATTGCTATGGCGAGCAGTATTTCCGGTATCGCCAGTAAGATATCCATAGCACGCATCAAGAGATTTTCGAGTCTACCGCCGTAAAATCCAGCGATGGCACCAATAAGACCACCTGTTATGAGCGATATTCCTACAGCAATGAAACCAACCTCCAGTGAAATTCTTGAGCCATAGACAACCCTGCTGAAAATATCTCTGCCAAACTCGTCCGTTCCAAACCAATGGGCAGCACTCGGCGTTTGAAACATATTCAATAAATCTTGTTCATCATAACTGAAAGGGGCAATGAAATCGGCAAATATCGCCGTTAAAAACAGCACGATGATAATTGCCAAGCCAAACATAGCCATTTTATTTTTCTTCAAGCGTTTCCAAACGTCTAACCAGTTGCTCTTCTTCTTAGTTTTAGCCATCATTACCACCCCCTATTTGTATTGTGATTTTATTCTAGGATCTACATAGGCGTAGAGCAGATCCACTAAAAGATTCACTAAACTAAATGATATGGCGACGAACAAAACGCCACCCTGTACCACGGGATAATCCCGCATTTTTATGGATTCTACCATCAATCTACCAATACCAGGGATGGAGAATATAGATTCCGTCAGTACCGCACCACCTAAAAGACGTCCAAACTGAAGGCCTGCAATCGTAATGATAGGAATCAGTGCATTGCCTAAGGCATGCTTTAAAATGACTATCTTTTCAAGTTGCCCTTTTGATCTGGCTGTCCGAATATAATCCATCCTGATGACTTCCAGCATACTCGACCTAGTCATTCGAGTAATGATGGCAATGGACTGGGCACCTAAAGCAATGGCAGGTAAAATCATAGCGTCTAAGGTCGTATAGCCAGAAGATGGCAGCCATCCCAAGTGCACAGAAAAAAGCAGTATCAGTAAGAGTCCTAACCAGAACACCGGCATGGATATACCGACTAAGGCCATCATCATCGTGATAGAGTCAAATATGGAATATTGCTTAATGGCTGAAATAATGCCGAATGGAATCCCTACGACAAGAGCAAGGGCTACCGCCGAAGCCGAAAGTTTCAATGTTGCTGGAAACACATTTAGGATTTCCTCTATAACCGGCCTTTTGGTCACATAGGATTTCCCGATGTCCTGCTTAACTATCAGATTGTACGTATATGTTCCAAATTGAACGATAAAAGGGTCATCAAGTCCCATCTCGCTCCTCAGTTCAAGAACCGCTTCTTCTGGTGCTTGATCGCCTAAAATGATCCTAGCCGGATCTCCAGGTGTTATATAAAGTAGAAAGAATACGATGAACGCCACACCGAATATGACTGGTATCAGCATCACGATTCTTCTCATTATGTATTTAAGCATGAAACGCCTCCCCCTTCATGGTTTAATGATTAAAGGAAGGGAGTCATAAACTCC
>JAFGTX010000065.1 GCA_016938815.1 Clostridia bacterium
GATGTGTTGTTCGTAGAAGGCGTTGACGTCGTACTACCTGCCGCCAATTCCTTCCCGTTGCTTACCACCTTTTGCACATCCTTTGCCACTTCAATTCGATCCGTCTGCACGCTGTTTGTCACATTATTGGCTTCTACCTTCAGCGTACCCGCCTTGCCAGCACCGCTGAGTTTGAAGCCTTCTGCACCACTGGCAACCGCAATTATATCGACGACCGTCTTGCTACTGAGTTCCACGACCAAATCTTTTGAAAAAGCATTTAATTCCGTGAAATTCCCTGTCAATACGACTTTCGAATCGCCAACCACCTCAGCAGGCACCATAACCGTCTCAAAACCACCGCCAATCAATGCCTTTTCCACCAAAATGGCACCCGATTTCAAAGTAGTCGCCTTCACAGAGGTACTACCGCTGGCAACAATTCTAATCTTTCCATCGCTTTTTTCAACCACCAAACCGCCACCGACGGTTACGCTATTAAAATAAATGGAATTTTCGCCGCCACCTTTAACGATGACATCACCTTTAATAGCTACCTGATCCAAATACACTTCCCCATCACCAACACCTTCAGCGATGATTAAATTGCCAGCGATCGTCATATCAGAAAGTGTCACACCTGACGTATTAATGACCACATTGCCGTCTATGTCTTCAGAATAATTACCCCCTGTTCCATAGAGTCCTGAAATGACATTATCCATCAGCTTAACTACCTCCCCACGGGAGATTGTAGCTTTCGGATCAATTTTATTACCGGGTCTACCTTTCACATAGCCTTTTTCTGTAAAGGCCTTCACATAGCCCAGCGACCAACTGGCAATATCACCATTGTCAGCAAACTGAGTCGCACCGTACATCTCCTGAATGTTCAGCGCCCGACCCAACATCACAATCGCCTCTTCGCGGCTGATTTTTCCCTCTGGATAAATCTTGCCTTCATAGCCCTGAACAATACCCGCTTGAACATTCTTCAGCACGGCTGTCGTATACCAAGTCTGATGTAAGTCATCATACACATTGGCCGCCTTTTTATTAAATTGCATCACACGATCGATCATCACCATCATTTCTGCCCGCGTAATATCCTCAGCTGGTCTAAAGGTGCCATTTGAGCCCTCAATAACCCCCTGTGATGACCAGTATTCAATCTCCGATTTTGCCCAGTGATCTTCAATATCCTGATAGACACCTTGAGCAAATGCCCCTTGACCCATCACTAATGAAAAGACCAATAGTAGACACATCAGCTTTTTCCCAAATTTCATAATTGTCCTCCTCTTTCACTTTAACGTTAAAGTTAGTGTAACATAGGCTTCAATCCACTGTCAATATGGTCTCATTGAGGCTCTTAAATAAGAAAAGCGTGAAACTTTTATGTTTCACGCTCAACAATAATTAATATTAGATTATCAGTGCCAATATTGTGTACTCAATAATAAATCAATTAATCGCAATTGTTCTTCAAGTTCTTTCTCATCAACTTTGTAATAGTCTCCATCAAATCCGTAAGCCCATAGCTCCCATGAGAAAGCCTTAAATGATGGATATTTATGAGTATTATTTTTAATTGCCCAAATCATCGTTGATAATTTTTGGTAACGCTTTAAATCTATATTTTTCAGTTCATTAAATGACTTCGCACTACGAATTATCTCCATTTCTTTCACCAAATCAAAACGGTAATTTGAAGTATCATCTTCTGAGATATTTAGTCTTAAAAAAGAATCCATATTTTTTATAAATTGCTTATACATGATATCGCTTCCTTAATAAATCACTGTTCTTTATTACCTCTACTCTTACTCTTTCACTGAAATGTTTTCGATTAATGACATTTCGAATCAATTCATCTAGTAATTGACGGTCACATTCTACCATCAGTAAATCTATATCTTCTTTATCTTTGTCAGAGTAACGTCCTAACTTACTAACAATAATATCTTCTTTGGATAGGACATAGTATTCCAATGTTCTGAATCCCTCAAGTTTAACCGCTCTCTTTTCGTAACCATCTGCGATTGGTGTAACGTAAGTATCTAGCATATCAAAACGATCAAACAATCTAAATACTTTTCCAGCAGATGCCTCATACTCAATATCAATAAAATCAAGATCAAAAGTCGCTCGATCCAAATAATTACCAAGTATGCATCCAGAACCACCTAAAAAATAAATTGGTGGACACTTAAGATTTTTAAATGATGCAAAATCGTCTGCATCTTTTATCAATTCTAATAATAAATCTCTATTCTTTAAACTCATAGGCACCTCATATTTAATAAAGATATCATCCTTATTATAACACATGCGTCGTGATGGTTTTATAAAAGACTTAACACTCAATATCTTTGAACC
>JAFGTX010000354.1 GCA_016938815.1 Clostridia bacterium
GGTCTGATTGCCAAATACATTATCCTGTCACCATTTTTGCTCATCAGTTTCATCATCAGCAAAATCACCATGTACATTCGGATGTCCCTCAGTTTTAAAATCACCTTTATTTTTTCTCTGGTCTTCATCCTCTTTAGCTTTGTCTACCATCTTCTGATTGGTGCACTGGCTACGCACTTTACGATTAGCAACTACATCAACTACACGGAAGGCCTTTTCATATCTGCAGTGGTCTCCACCCTCTTCGGACTTTTTATCATGATTTCCATCGGTGTTAAGGTGGCCAAAAAGGTACTGGCACCTATCGAACAAATGACTGAGGACATTAAAGAAATTTCCAGCAATAGTTTGGATAAAAGACTCAATGTTTCGACTGCCAAAGACGAATTGAAGGACCTTGCCATTGCCTTTAACGGCATGTTGGATGAACTTCATGAAATGTATGATAAGCAAAGTATGTTCGTATCGGATGCTTCTCATGAGCTTAGAACGCCAATCGCTGTTATACAAGGCTATTCCAGTATGCTGGATAGATGGGGCAAAAATGATGAGGCTGTCTTAAGCGAATCGCTCAGCGCCATCAAAACCGAAGCGGAAAACATGAAGGCGCTGGTAGAAAAACTCCTCTTCCTCGCAAGAGCAGATAAAAATAGAATCGTTCTGGATAAAGAATTTTTCGATATTGCTGCGCTGATGAATGACATTCTCCGAGAAACCGAGATGATTGCCCCAAACCATACCATTAGAGGGGAACTTCATTTTGACGGTCAACTTTTCGGTGATTCTAATTCCATCAAGCAGGCACTAAGAGTCTTCATCGACAACAGTATCAAGTACACACCAGAGAACGGTAATATTCTAATTGCTTTAAACAAAGCCGAAAATCATGTTATAATATCAATTGAGGATACAGGCATCGGCATCCCAAAAGACGATGTGCCACATATATTCGACAGATTCTACCGAGCTGATAAATCCCGTACTAAAGAAACTGGTGGCA
This sequence comes from Clostridia bacterium, assembly GCA_016938815.1. Taxonomy (GTDB): domain Bacteria; phylum Bacillota; class Clostridia; order Peptostreptococcales; family Acidaminobacteraceae; genus JAFGTX01. Next base: position 1,001 of record JAFGTX010000354.1, read on the forward strand.
ATGGTCTCGGACTCTCCATCGCCAAATGGATCCTCGATCAGCATCACTGTCAAGTCTTCGTAGACAGTACAGTCGATGTCGGTACGAAAATAACAATTTTGTTTAAATATCTTTAATTGAGGAGGCGTATTATGGAATGTAGACAACCTATTACAGATAAAATCCACTGGATAGGCGTGAACGACAGAGAAACAACACTTTTTGAAAACTTTTGGCCTTTGGAAAAAGGGGTCAGTTATAACTCATACCTTATCAATGATGAAAAAGTGGCTGTAGTAGACACGGTTAAATTCAATAAAACCAATCTTTTCCTTTCGAAAATCAAGGAAATTATCGGTGACCGCGATGTGGACTATTTGATCGTCAACCACATGGAGCCCGATCACTCAAGTTCTATGCAGGCCCTTGTAAATGCATATCCTAACATGAAAATCGTAGGCAACAAGAAAACTTTCCCTATGATTGAAGGTTTTTATAACATCACAGAAAACTTCCACGAAGTTGCAGAGGGTGACGAGCTTGATTTAGGACATCACAAACTGAAGTTCTTCCTCACGCCGATGATCCACTGGCCTGAGACGATGATGACCTATGACCAGACAGAACAAGTCCTCTTCTCAATGGACGCATTTGGTGGTTTTGGTGCCCTTGATGGTGGTATTTTCGATGATGAAGTTATTATCGAAGATTATGAAGATGAGATTCGACGTTATTACTCCAATATCGTGGCTAAATACAGTCCAATTGTTCAAAAAGCCTTAACACGTTTTGCAGATTTACCAATCAAGATGATCTGCTCTACCCATGGTCCTATCTGGAGAAATGATCCAGGTAAAATTGTCGATTATTATGATCGCTGGAGCCGCTACGAAGCCGAAGAAGGTGTCGTGATCGTCTATGGTACAATGTATGGCAATACGGCAAAAATGGCAGATTACTTGGCACAAAGACTTTATGAACATGGCATTAAGAAAATTACCGTATACGATGCCTCTAAAACCCATGTTTCTTATATCATCTCTGAAATTTGGAAATACAAAGGCCTGATTATCGGTTCTTGTGCCTACAATACGCAAATGTTCCCTTCTGTGGAACTTATAGCCAATAAAATCGAGCACAGCGGCTTACAAAACCGTTACCTCGGTATTTTCGGCAACAAATCATGGAGTGGCGGCGGTGTTAAAAACCTTGTACCTTGGTCTGAACGCCTTAAGTGGGAAACGGTTGGAGAAGCTGTAGAAGCTACTTATACGCCTAGGGAAGCCGAGTACGAAAAGCTGGATGCCCTTGCAAAAGAGATGGCTGAAAAAGTGTTGGCCAATCCAAAATAAAAAAAAACAATCCCACTTCAAACGAAGTGGGATTTCTTTATGCACCAACACTATTTTTATGGGATTTCATGCACGCGACTGAGAGGATACTCAAAACAGCAGCCACCAGCACGACCATCATTCCCTGTTTGAAAAGTTCCGGCGATAAGGCTACCACCAGCGTTTTCTTTTCTATATAGGCACCTATGCCATAGCTTATTAGACCGCCACCTACAAACTCACCAACATTGATGATTGAAGTTGCAATACCCGTGTGTTCAGGCAGGTTCACTTCCTTGACATTGGTGAAAATCAAAATATGGGCAATGCTACATAAACCCATCGCGAAAAAGAGCATCGGCAGTTGACCTCGTGGAGGCACACCACCACAAATCACTAAAATATAAAACCAGTTGCCTGCGTATAAAATCGTTGCCGGCAATAGAATGCGTTTAACATGGCCGCCTACTTTATCAGATAAGTGCCCCACCAGAGGTGCACCCCCAATGAAGCCATAGGTAATAAACGATAGATAATAGGCTGCCTGATCTGTCGTCATATCATAACTTGCCGACAAATAGCGAACGCCCCATAAACCCAGTACCGCTGTCAACGAGCCAACAAAGAAGACCATGGCAAAAAAATTCGGCCAAGTCGCCTTATTGACCAACACACGCCGGATGGCCTGAAATACAGAGGTCGCAGAAAGGTTTTTTCGCTTCACGTCTTCCCCTACGAATGACAAAGTCTTATGATGGTCCGATCTTTCTCTAACAACCGTCAAAATCAAGACCGACAAAATCAACGTCAGAACACCCAAGATAATGAAGATCGAGCGCCACCCCCAATGCATTGCCATGTATGCCAGAGGAAAAGTCGCGAAGAAAGCCCCTAGATTACCAAAAAAGGAAGTCATTCCTGAGAGTCGTGAATACATTTTCGCAGGAAAAAGTGTTGCTTGGATTTTCATGATGGACACAATGATCACAGAGGTTCCAAGACCCACTAAAAATCGAGAAAAGTAAGCCATGACGATGGATGACGAGAAACCCAGTAAAATCGAACCCACAGCCGTCACCATCATACCAGCCGAACATAACTTTCTCACGCCGAAGCTGTCTACGAATATCCCAACAGGAATCTGCATAAGTGCATAAGCGTAAAAGGTCATCGCCGTCAGATTGGCCAATTGAATATTATCTAGCTCCAAATCCGCCGTCATCAAATCCGAAACAGCACCGATAGACAATCTATGAAAAAAAACAATAACAAAGGCAAATACTAAAATACCCCATGAAAACCATCTTCTATATTGCTTCATACGCATCCCCCTCCATGCCATTGTAGCACAAACAGGGTAACATCTCTATTGTCTTAATATGTTAACGTCTTCACCATTCAAGACTTTCTGCATCGTACGTACCGCACACATTTTGCCACACATGGAACACGTCTTTTCATCTTCCAGAACCGCATCTTTTCTATAGGCTTTCGCTTTATCCGGATCAAGTGCCAATTCGTACATTTTAGGCCAATCCAAAGCCTGACGCGCATGACTCATTTGATTATCCCAAGCGCGGGCACCCTTGACCCCTTTTGAAATATCACCGGCATGCGCTGCGATTTTCGAAGCGATAATGCCTTCTCTAACATCCTGCTCATCCGGCAATCTCAAGTGCTCCGCAGGCGTTACATAACATAGGAAATCGGCACCTGCAGAAGCTGCAATAGCACCACCAATCGCTCCTGTAATATGGTCATAGCCCGGCGCCACATCTGTTACAAGTGGTCCTAATACGTAGAAAGGCGCGCCATGGCAGAGTTTTTTCTCTAAAATCACGTTGGCTTCTATTTCGTTGAGAGCCATATGTCCCGGTCCTTCGATCATGACCTGAACATTTTTTGCCCAAGCACGCTTGGTCAATTCACCAAGTTCAATTAGTTCCTTAATCTGGCTTGGATCGGTTGAATCTGCAATCGCACCAGGACGGCAAGCATCACCCAAACTCAAGGTGATATCGTATTTCGCACAAATATCCAAAAGCTCGTCGTAGTATTCGTAAAAAGGATTTTCACTGTTATTAAGACGCATCCACGCAAACATGAGCGAGCCGCCTCTTGAAACGATATTCATCAGTCTTGGATTCTTAAGAAAAGTTTCTGACGTCGAGCGATTCATTCCTGCATGGATGGTCACAAAGTCCACGCCATCACGACCATGCTTGTCTACCACATCTAAAAATTCTTTTGCCTTAATGTCTTTAAGTTCTTTATCGTAAAAACCCAATGCATCGTACACGGGCACCGTACCGATCATCGCCGTCGACATTTCTACAAGACGCTCTCTGAATACATGCGTTTTCCCATAGTTGCTCAAGTCCATGATTGCCTCTGCCTTCATGTCCAGCGCCATCTGCACTTTTCTGAGTTCCAAATCAATATCATTGCAGTCTTTCGACACACCTAGGTTGACGTTGATCTTCGTTCTAAGACCTTCGCCAATACCTTCAGGTGAAATAGACGTGTGATTCTTATTGGCCGGAATGGCGATACGGCCCTTAGCTACGCCCTCTCTAATGATTTCTGCCGGAATGCCTTCCTTTTCTGCTACAATCATCATCTCTTTTGTGATGATGCCCTTTTTCGCAGCATCCATCTGTGTTGTGTAATTCATGATATTCTCTCCTTTGCAATATAATCTACATCTAAATATTAATCACATTTACGTCGCATTGCTCTCTCTGAATAAAAGTAGTCCGGATGCTTAGGCGTCCAAAAATATAAATAACCGCATACTAGCGTAAGTATGCGGTTCCATAAATCTTAATCATCTACTTTCCTACGCTGGCATTATCCAGATCAGGTTAAAGGTCAAAAAATAGGTTTTTTATCTCAGCCGGCCATCTTCCAGCACCCTTAGCAATTGCTATGACAGTTCCTTAGGAACTGTATTTTTATCTGCATCTGTACTATAACACATTATTTTTCTTTAATCAATTTTTTGTTTCTCATGTAAAGCATCACGTCAATGCTCACCATAATGAAGTTGAGCATGTAGAGCAGGATTACCATATCCCTCACGTACAGCAGTTTATGTATAATACCGGCCACATAGCCTACTAAAATGACAATCAAAAAGAAGAGGCTCTTGCCTTCTACCGATTTTGACGTGTAAGATTTGTAAATAGAAAAAGGCCATGCCATGCCAAAACATAACAGCATAATAATTTCAAAAATACTCATCGTCTCACCACCTTTTGACTCTAGTAGTGTAATCCAATTTCAAGAATCTTGCAAGTCACCTATTTTTTTTGATAAAATTAGAAGACAAAGGGTATGTATATTGTAAAATCTAACGTTTATAGTGGGAGGCTGTTATGGAAAATTTACTAAAATGCAAGTTGGACGAAATTATAAAATTAAAAAGCACTAAACTGGCACAACAAGAACAGGTTATGGAGATCTTTGTCAGCGAACTGGGTTGGCTGGTACTGCTCCTTGACGACGTTGAAGTGGTGACAGACAATTGGTTTACCAGCACCAAGTACAATCAAAGTCAATTTTTGCACGACGAAAACGGTGTTTTCTTGACTTTAAGAAATGTGTATGTGAAGAATCAAGCATCAGATCATACAGAAAACAACCCGCGTTATAATTTGATTTTTGATGAAATAACTCTATTCACAGATAAGATCATTGCGTGTTTATAAACTTAACCAAGCCTTTTTAAAATTTAAGCGTCTATCTGAAAAAAGATAGACGCTTTTTTGTATACTTAGGCATAACGCTCTATAAGAATTGTCCGTAATTCTTCAAAACTATCCGCCTGTAGCGGTTCATATATATCATCTTCTAGAATTTCATTCGAAAAAATTACACGCACATTGCCCAGCTGAACGCACGCACTATCCCCTTCGTCAAAAGAACCTTCCGACATGCCAAACAAAGGCATCCTATGTCTTTTGGCATAGATATGGCATGGAATATCATAATCCTCGGCTTCTCGCTGATATTGTTCAAAGATTTCCTTGAGCTGTGTCTCAGGCTTTTTTACATAGGCACTCTGATAGTGTTCCACAATCAAATTCTGTTTGACCACCGGTGCAATACTGTTGGCAAGGGCTTCAAATATGGTGTACTGGGTCTCAGTCAAAGGACTCCCCGTTTGAGAAATAACAAGATAGCCCAAGCATGTATTCATATAATCCCTTTGAAGGATTGGAAAACACACCAAACAATTGGCATCTTGCCTTGTCAAAGCATGGTTCTCCGGCATCGTATATTCTACAACTGGTTCTGTTACGGTTTTCAAATATTCGATTGCCTGATCAGAAAGAGCCGCGCTTTCATCCGTCACCGATTTGTAGCAGCTCAGACCATCCTTTTGAATCCAAACGAACCCCTCTTCGACACCAAAGCCATACTGGAAGGTATCCATGACATGACTGCATAATTCCTCTAAAGAATCCGCTTCATTGATAATGCCTATGGAACGGTTCAAATGCTTCAGCCCATCTAATTGCATCGAGATCTTATTGCGCTCTGCCTCCAGCTGCATATACTGTTTTGAATTCGTTACCGCAATATACATCATAGACGCCAGAGTTTTGATCTGCACTAAGAGCTGATCATCGTATGCAACACCGGAAACAGGCTGACCAATAGTGATGCAGCCGATGATTTTTTCCTTCACAAGCAAGACGACATATTCTGCCTCTAGCTGTTCCAATACTTTTGGGTCATTAAAAATTTCAGCAATAGCCTCACGGTCATCCCTTACATGATAAATGACTTTGGATGGTTGGGCCCCACCCTTCAACTCTAAGTTCAATAAATATTCCTTGTGATTCAGAATATCCTTATAACCCATCAAGGTCAAATAGTCTGGTCTAGTTTCCAGCGCAATAGAGGTGACAGCACTGGCCGTTAATTCACGTACAACGTCCAGACACATTTTGACGATATATTTCTGATCTAAGGTACTCATCAAAATCTTGATGGTGTGGGCAAGGGTATCTAAATTGAATTTCCTTTTGTCGATTTCCTTTTTCATGCGCGTCGTACATTCAAAATCTTCTGACTTTTCTAGCGACAAATTAAGCAAGTCGATAAAGCGATTTAAGAACTCCCTGTCCTTGATCCCCTTATTCTCGTTATTTTCCTTTGCAATGATAAAACCATACAGATGGTCTCCAATGATTAGCGGCAGAATAACTTCTACCTCTTGCTGATCTAAGAATGTATTTTCAAAATAGCGTTCTTGAATCTCCAAATGCTCCAATAAGAAACCGTTTTTTCGTGCTATTTCGTTATATATCTCTCTAAATTCAACCGTTGGCAATGGTGCTTCGTAACCAATACTGTGTTGCGGTTTAAAAAGGCCTTCCCTTTCATCCAGGGTGTATATTGCAGCTCGTATCGGAACCGTCAATTCTTCAAAAATCCTGAAACCATAATGAACAATTTGTTCATTGTGCAAGCGTTGTGAAAAGAAATCAATGGTATTCATCAACGACCGATAAAGGTGTTTTTCTTCTGCTGACATATGATCCCTCCTCCACTAAATTGAATGCATAACACGATTTTGCACATAAAACGAGCAAGCTGTCAGTTCGCTCACGCGTTTCTGCAAGGATTTGATTTCCAAATAGGTCTTCGGATAAACCGCCTTGTGCACCTTGATTTCGCCATCACCTCTGGTTTTCAATGTATCTTCAAGTTGGTTCACTTCATTATTCAAACGATTGATTTCATCGATATTGTCTTCATATTGACTAATCATTTCCTTATAGGAGTTCACAGCACGTTCGTCCAATTTCTCCATGTTGTTTTCGAAGATTTCAAGCTGTCGCTTAAGACGATTGGTACTATCGATCACCGCCTTGAATTCATCGGACAGCGATTCCAACTTACCCTTGATATCACGACGTTCAAACCCCTTCACCAAAATTCTCGTCTGGCGTTCCTGTTGATTTCCAATGGAGCCGGTGATGATTTTATGCTCAGCATGAACCTCTCCACCAATCAACCGTCCTTTTCGAGGATCCATGACAACCTTGTCCGCCTTTATGTAGCTATCAATGGCATACAAACCTATATTAACGGTATTATGCGCAACAAGATGTCCCTCATTGACGTATTTCACATAAATTGAGTCTTTCGCGATAATAACGGCTTCGCCACGGCCATTGATACCACCTTTGACATAGATACTACCTTTTTTCGATACTATTTTTCCTACTGCACCAATGCCATTGGGTGATTCAATCGCAATATCACCTGTAGCTTCTACAATAAATTTATCTTTCACGGTGCCCTTGACTGTCACATCCCCATCAAAATGAATATTTCCCGTTTCATAATCGACATCACCTTGAATCATCAAGTGATTGTGCACCATGATCTTGCCATTTTCGAATTTAACGGCCCCTTCTTTTTTCGCCCGTAAAACGAATAAGTCGCCTTCCTTCTTCTCCATGACAGATTTGGTATCATATCTTAAGCGGTAATCTCTACCTGACTTGGCCGGCAACTCTCGTCCTAAGACCGTCTGACCGGTAATGCCTGGTTCAGGCATCGTCTTTTCGCCCAACCATTCTCCACCAACAATATTGTCTATCAAATTCATCTCATAAAGGTCCGCTTTGCCGTCATCTTTGAGCTCTGGCCTTATTTCTGATAACTTAAAATACCGACACTTTGCGTCTCGACCAGCCACTGGCGGCATCCCTTCCGCGATGATTTGCTTTCTACAGGAAAGGAACTCCCCATCCAAAATCTCTGTCTTGATGCCCACGCAAACGCCTAATTGATTGAGCTTTGCAACGACTTCATTTCTGATGCCCTGAATATTCTCCTTGATTTCCGAAGTCGTTAAGTTGAGCCTTAAAGCAGCCGTCATTTCATCCGCGGAAATTTCAATCTCGACACGCTCTCTTAAATCGCCAATCTTACCTTTTTCCAAGGTCTCGCTTTTCAACACACGCTGTAACTCTGTAAAAGAACTAATCCGTATCCTCGGAAAATTCTTGAGCACCTCATTCACCGACGTCAAAGCAACGCCCCGTTCTTTGAGTTTGATGTATACAGCGCCCTCTTCCCCCTCAAGCAACTCGAACATGTCGCTTTCGTACATTAACATCTCGCACCCCCGTTAACCAATGTTAAATTTCTCCGCTTCACAAGTCCTTCTCAAAATTGTCTGTCTTGTCAGTAAATTGGATTTCTATTCCATTATACTCTATGAATTGTACTTAGTCTAATACAAAGCCTAATTCCATTAGGCATTCGTAAGTATTTACTTAAGAAAACATGTATTCATTGTGCAATCTACCTAAATAACTTTTGAACATCTCCATCGTAAAAAAATTCCGCAGGACGGAAACATCCTGCGGAATTCAGCATAATTACTCTATAACAATGCTTTGAAAGTTTCTAATGCCAATAAAATTTCTCGGCGTTCACCTTCTTCAGCCAATTGACCTTCATCAACATAGTCGTTGATCCCTTCTTTTAAATCACCTTCATAAAGAACCACGTTATTTAGAACCGATGCCACTTCGACACCTCTTATTGCGCCTACGACAAAAAGGGCTGCGGTTTCCATATCGGAACCTAGAATGTTTTTACCAGACCAATAACGCATAAGATCCAGCTCTTCATCCATATAGAAGGCGTCATGGCTTCTTACAAGACCGGTATGATAGCGAAAACCTTCTTGGATAGCAATTTTCTTAAGCGTTTCTGCCAGGGCTAGACTCGGTGCTGCTGGAAATTGCTTGTCAACATACATAGCTGATGCACCGTCTTCTCTCACCGCACCCGTTGCAATAATCAAATCCCCGATGGCGATATTGGACTGAGCCGCACCGGCACTTCCGATACGGATAAACTTTTTAGCGCCGCAAGCGATCAATTCTTCAAGGGCAATCACTGCTGAAGCACCACCAATGCCGGTAGACGTCACGGTAACCGACATGCCTTTATAATTTCCAGTAACTGTTCTGAATTCTCTATTGTATGCAATTTCTCTATAGTCATCTAGATACGCCGCTACACGTAGTACACGTTCCGGGTCACCCGGCAACAAGACCACTTCTGCAACGTCATCAGGTGTGCAAAGTATATGTGGTTGTTTCATTATTCTCCAACTTTCTTCTATTTTATTGAGGCATCCAGTAAACCCTCACCCATCGACGGATGAATGAAGAGCGACGCCTTGATATCTTCTAATGTTACGCTACGATCAATCCATAATCCAACCGTGCCCATAAAATCAGATGCGCGTTCAGATGCCATCCAAGCGCCAAGCACAAGACCATCATCTCCAAGAATCAATTTCATCTTCCCAGATGTGACTTCTGATGACCAACCTCTAAACGTTGCTTCTAGTGGCATCTCTTTGACTGTATAAGGCAATTTTCGCTCAATGCAGTCACCTTCCTGTAGTCCTGCACCGGCAATTTCATTAATCGTGAATATGGCTCTTGGCAGGCTTTCGTAGTGACGCTCAGGCTGCCTACCTGCATAAAGGTAATCCGCCAGTTGAATCCCCTGTTGTAGCGCGATATGCGCCATGCCATGCAGACCATTGACATCCCCGATAGCGTAAACACCTTCAAGGGATGTTTCATAGCAATCATTGACTTTAAGACAAGTATTTTCCAATGCTACATTTAAAAAATCCAGTCCCTTTGGAATATTGCCTGACCGTGCACCCGTGATGAGCAGCTTTTCCGCTTCAAATCGTTCGCCACTTTCAGTTGTTACAACAAGGTCTGTGTCCATGTCATCGATGCGTGTAACCTTTGCATTGAGGATAGCGCATCCACCGTTCGATTCGATGTATGAAAGTGTCCCCTCGCAAAGATCTCGATCGGTGCCTTCTAAAAGCTCTTTGCCCATGGCCAAAATGGTGACTTTCACGCCAAAACCCGATAGATAAGATGCGCATTCAATCCCCTCAACGTTGCCGCCAATGATGACCATCGAGCTTGGAAGCGTTTGTAAGGCAACAAGGCCTTTATGGCTAAGAATGTGTTTTTCATCTATGGCCACACCCAGGATTTCATTTGTCATGGTACCGGTTGCAATGACAAGATTAGAAGCGCTATATATCCGCTGATCTACTTCGACTTGACGCCCGCTTTTTACATAAGGTTCCCCATAGATAATTTCTACACCAAGGGCCTTAAGCTGTGCTGTCATAAGTCCTTCAACAGATGATAATCGTCTATTCAATGTTTGATAAAGTTTTCCATGGTCCACCGTCGCCTGGCACCAGTCTTGACAGTCCGCTTCTTGGACGCTTCGCGCGCGGCGTAATCCGTCCAAATAATTTTTTACAGGAAGACACCCTGTACGAAAACCGGTGCCTCCCATTAAATCTTTTTCGATTAACAATACCTTTTTTCCATAGCCAGCAGCTGTTTTTGCAAAATAGAAGCCTGCCGGTCCACTACCAAGAACAATCACATCGTATTGCATTATTCCGAAACCTTTCTCTTCGCTTTACGTTGAACGACAATCCATAAAGCGACCACCGTTACAAGATATGGAATCATTTGCGTAAACTGCGACGGGATACCTACCCCTTGTAAACGGATGCCAAGGGCATCAAAGAATCCGAAAAGCAGAGAAGCGCCAAAAGTATTGATCGGATTGGCAGAACCGAAGATGATAGCCGCTAGAGATATGAACCCGCGTCCAGCACTCATGTTTTCAGTGAATAGGGTCAGATAACCTAGGGATAAGTGGGCACCTGCCATACCGCAGAAAACACCGCAAAGAATAGAACTCATATATTTCATCTTCTTAGGACTGACGCCGGCCGTTTCAAGCGATTCCGGATGCTCACCGGAAGCTCGAAGCCAAAATCCGTAAGGTGTCTTGTATAGGAAAATATAAACCAACATCACCAATATCCAGCTTAAGTAGACAAAAATGGAGTGATTGTTGAAAATCGTATCTAAAAAAGGCACCGCATCAAGGAGGGGCAAATGTACATCCGGTAGAGGCATGATGTCCGGTGAAGAAAACGCGCCTTTTACACCGAAGATGCTTCTAAGCAGGAAAATGGTTAAACCACCTGCAAAGATGTTAATCGCGATGCCGATGATGAATTCATCTGATTTCAAATCGATAACAAATACGCCAAAGAGCAAACCGACAGCAATTCCTGAAACGATGGCAATCAAAACGCCCATCAAAGCGCTGCTGAAAAAATAACTGCCAAGTACACCAAAGAAAGCGCCGATCAAAATCATGCCTTCCATTCCGATATTGAGGATGCCTGCGTGCATGGTCA
>JAFGTX010000355.1 GCA_016938815.1 Clostridia bacterium
AAAGTGGTGGTACAAAATACTTCAACTCTAACAAGCAGGCAAGATTATTTGAAGACATTATCTCCTTATGAACGCTATCAAAGGGATCCTGATTTTTTTAGGAACTCAGCATACGATGGCAAACATCAGTCAACGGGAGGTAACTTTTATAGTGATCATTATAACTCGTCCTACAATGAGGAATTGGGACGAACGATAAAAAATACGAGATAGGGGGTGATAGAAAATGATAAGACTAAGGAAAATGCCTGCTGATATCAATAAAGATGCCACAATTGGTGGTCTTGAGTTTTGGCAAGGTGGCATAATGGTTTTTGTAATTCTTATAATTACGGTAAGCAATGTTTTAAGTGGCTTTACCCTTGCTAAGATCATGAAGTCGCTATTTATCATCGGTGGTCTCTATGTGATGTTTTTAATAGATGGCTTTGCTAAACTTGATAGACTCTTTTACTATACGAGGTCTAGCAAAAAAGAAACGGCCGAATCTTTATCGGATTATGAAGAAATCAGTACAATTTTAAGCAACAAAAAAACTAAAAGCGTGATTACTGAGATTATTCCAGAGACGAATTTTGGTGCTTTGGATCCAGATTATCAAGAACAACTGGCAAGTGAATTTGCAGCATTGATGTATGAGGCAACATCGAGGGATGCAACCGTGAGACTCATATCGTATTCGTCATCTGATCCGCTACAGCCCTTTAATAAACGGCTGGAAAATTTAAAGACGTTAGAAGTGGACGAGCGTGTGCGTTACAACTATGAAAGAAGAATTTCACTTCACGGACTTATCGCAGACAGGGCCGTTAAGAGTAATTACTTTATGCGGGTGGATCTACCCATAAAATCAGAAACAGAGTGGGACGATGTTATCACATACGGTGAAGTCATCGGTCCTGATTTGATAAAAGAAGTTCAGGTACAACAGCTCATACCAATTCCAAAAGTTCAAAGGGGTGAGGCACTATGATAAAAGAAAAAAAGATAACGCCTGCTGATGTAAAACTGAACTTTGGGAAAAATGATGTTGAGGTCAATCACAATGTATCACAAACATATCTGATTTATGATTATCCTGGTGAACTTGCACCAGGATTTTTATATGGTCTTCAGCACGGCACTTTTGTTGGAAATGGCAAGACAGGACGTACCGATATAAGTGTATCCACCATTATAAGGCCAAAAGAACTGTTCTTCGATGCGAAGCGAAGAATGCAAATGGATCGACTTCAAAGGGAAATATCGGATTCAGTCACAGAAAAAGCTTCATCCTATGCCGATCCAACTAAGATTGCAGCACTAGAAACACTTATGGAGTTAAGATCCGGAAGAGCTAATTTTGTTGAAGTCTATTTTCTCGTAACAATCAATTCTGAGAACAGAAAAGCCAAGAAAATTGCATGTAAAGCATTTGAACGATCTTTAAAGCAGTTTGGTAGCGCAACTTCCTTTAAGTTCAAGACATTAAAACATCAACAAAAACTAGGCTTAGAGGCTACGACAATCACGGGATCCAGTGAAAAATTGCTTGAAAAGTATAAAGGCCGTGTCATGGGGGTAGATAGCTTAGCTGCCTTTTATCCATTTGTATCTGGAAATTTTTCCGACGAGGAAGGCATATACATTGGTCATAGAATAGACAGTGCCCTTTCTGTTAATATCGGTTTCAAGAAATCTGCCGATGCACAGAATATGCTGGTGACAGGAGCGACGGGTGAAGGTAAATCAGCCTTTATAAAAGGTTTGATCCTAGGCTTGCTCATTGCCGGTTACAAGATATACATCTATGATTTAGATGGTGAATTCTACGAAATCTGTAAGGCTTACGGTGGATTGTGGCTTGACCTTACCGGTGAAGACGCACCGTTTGTTGATCCGACAATTATCCCGACAGAACTGATGAAAGACGTCAAGGATATTTCAAAGCTTACTGAAGATGATATAGAAAAGATTCGTGATGTAGATGCTAAAAGGTATGATGATGCAGCGAGTGAAACACTTGCCCAGTTATCGATGATCTGTGATAAGGAACTATGGCTGAGAAATAAATCGGTAGAAAATGCGGCGCAATTATCTCTTATGCAAATGTGGGAAGATGAGAAAGTTTATAAGGGTGTTCCAGAGTCATGGAATAGCGGAAAGCCGTCTTTTAAAAAGCTATATCAGAAGATTTCTAAAAACGCTGAGGATGAAAACTTCAGATTTTACGAAGGCGCCAAACTTCTCGCCAATGAATTATGGTCTTATTTTGACGGACTTGATAGTGGTACTTTCAAAAATCCGATTGATTCAAGCATATTTAAAGGCCATCAGCTGACGGTCATTCGAACCATGTCTGCCGGTGAAAATCCATCGCCAAAAGACAAGCGTAATGCAACACTTAAATTCAATATGGCTTCAAGTATGGTGTGGAATCAGATCAAGCGCGATCGATTACTTAAAGAAATTGTTTCTTGTGAAATTTTCGATGAATTCCAGCGTGCAGGAAATGATGAATCGGTATATAGAGCGGTCTATAGAGGAATAACAACATCAAGAAAATTTAACTCCATGGTTGTCTTAGGATTTAACGACCCGTCCATTTTGTTTGCAGAGCGACAGGATGCAGAAGGGAATAAGACTTCTAACAAAGGTTTATGGGACAATGCGCGACATTTGGTGGCATTTAGGCTTGAACCAAATACCATCGATAAGATTGCCAGTGATGGTGGCATGCCACAAGAAGTAGTGAATGCATGGCGAAACTTGCCAAAATATAGCTTCATTTTTAGAACAACTCTAGGAAACAACAAACGTGCTTATGATGTTCTTAAGATGCAGTTGCCTAAAGAAGAACTTGAGTTATCCAAAACAAGAGAGTTTGTGGCTTAGCACAGACTTTATTTTTTGAGTAAAAACAGACCTTTAAAATACATTTTTAATGCCTATCGAAATCAATTTAACAAGGTATTAAAAAGGTATTATTTAGGCATTAATTATGCCTAAATAAGGTATT
>JAFGTX010000356.1 GCA_016938815.1 Clostridia bacterium
CCGTTGATGAAGTTGCCATTTTGTCTATCATTGACATAGAAAACCATATGATCGACGTAGCTGATGCTTGTCAGGGTTCTTAAGATTGCTTCCGATACCAATTTGTTCTCTGAACTGCCACTGGTGAATTTTGACACATCGTCGCCATCTAAATAGCAAGAGAGTGTGCTGTTATGAAGATAGACTTTAGGCAACCTTGGGAATACCACATTTTGCGCAAAGAGCTGTTCGTTGTTAGGCGCTTCATAGCTGAGCGTTGAAATTGTATTACGAATAAACTTAGATGAAGCATCTAACTTTTTTGTAACAGGTACTAGGAAAGCTTTAGTGGCGTTCAAGTAGTAAACCTGTGTGTAAATCTGATTACTGTCAACTTCAGCGATCGCTGGCGTATAGTGGATTGGTGGCATATAGGATAATAGGGTTTTTGCCGCTGCATCTGCATGAAGCAGTTCACTGCCGATGGCTACGGAAAATTCGTATTGTCCCATACCACATTCGAGCGTGTCTTTGGAAACGTCGAATGTCAGCGCATAAAGATTGTCACCGATTAGAGTGGGTGCATCTTTAATCACAGTCGCTGGTGTCAATGTACGCGTATTTTGAGTGTCTGAAACCGTGATGTTCAGGGTATCCGTTAGGTCCTTGAGTTGTTCATCCGTCAAGGCACTGTCAGAAGTCAGTTCCAGTGTTAAGGATGACGGATTACTTAAATGAGTATCCTTGTTTGCATTAAATGAAATATGTGGAGCGGGAACTTCGGTAGAATCCGGTTCGTCGCTATTTTCTGCAGAAAGTTTATCCCAGGGTTTGATCAGGTCAAAGGACAATAAGGTAGTATTTACTGGTATAGCGTTAAGCGTGTATGTGATCAGAATGACAATTAAAATATTAACAATGCCTTTCATCGTTTAGCCCCCTTGATTTCTATAATTTAATTTCATTATATATAAAAAAACAACATTTATCTATGACAAAACGTTAATTTTTAAAGGAAATACGGCTGTTAAGTTAATCGGTTAAAAGTAAATAAAAGTTTAGTTCAAAAATAAGAACAATTAAGGAAAAAATGGTGAAGTAGCAGTAAAAAATTAGGAGGATGTAAGGTTTGGCAATAATTATAATGATATTTTTGAAAAATAGGTGTAAAATATATATATTACATATTATTCAGAATATTAAAAACAGATCTGGATAACAGAAAGTAGGGGGGCTTATGAGTAATAACACGGGGAGTACAGGAGACAGAAATCAAATAAAGCGTGGTATAGGTTTTAAGATGATTTTGGTATTTGCCATAATCATTATTGTGCCATTATTGATTATGGGTTATGGTATGTTCGGTAAATCTACAACCATACTGAAAGAAAATAGTGAAGCAACGGCGGCGCAATTGATGCAACAGTCGGAAGTCTCTATTAACAATTACCTTAAGAAATATGAGGTTATGGTTCAAACCATGGGGAAAAACAGTGGTTTTCAGGACACAAATCAGCTGTCTATACCTGGTCAACGCCACATCATAGGTTTTGATTCAGAGCTTAAGACAAAGTTCTCGGAAGATCCATACAAATTGAAAATGTGGGAAATTCTAGACGATGCTCAAACGCTGAATCAAGAATTGCAATGGGTTTACTACGGTACGAAAAACGGCGATATGTTTGAGCGACCAGATGGCGAAGTCGGTGACGGTTACGACCCTAGAAAACGTCCTTGGTACCAAGCGGCAACCGATGCCAAAGAATTGATTTGGACAGAGCCGTATGCAGACTTTACAACCAATGAATTGGTTATTACCGTTGCCAATCCGGTTTATGGTTCAGGAAATAGCCTTGAAGGCGTTATCGGTATGGACATTAAGATGACGGAAATGGCGAACGAAATGAACGCACTCAAGATTGGTGATACAGGCTATGTCTTCCTGATTGACCAATTTATGAATTTCATGACTTACAGTGATTCTAAACTGATCGGTATACCGGTTAAACCGGATATGAGCACCTTGGATGAAGGCGTAAAAGCTTCTTATTTAGAGCATCAATCCGATTTTGAAAGAATTGCAGCAGCGATTGAAAATAAAGCAGAAGTGGTAGAATTAGAAAATGGGAACTATGCCATCCTTAAAACAATCGATCGATTTGGTTGGACGATGGTTGGCGTCATCAATGAAAAAGAATTCAAGAGCGATGCTTATCAAATTCTAAGATGGCTGATGATCATCGGTGTCATCACATTACTTGTTGCATTATCTGTTTCTGTCATCTTTGCAAAAGGCATTACTGGTGAAATCAAACAAGTCGTCGGTATTATGGACCGCGTTCGACTTGGTGACTTTACGGTCAAACTTGAGAGTCAATCCAAAGATGAAATTGGTCTATTAAGCCGTTACTTTGATGAAACGGTATCCCATTTGAGTCAGTTGATCAAGAATATTCAAAGCATGTCCAGTGAAGTAACGCTTTCAGCGGAAAGTCTTGCAGCGACTTCTGAAGAAGCGAGCTCGTCAGCAGATGAGGTGGCAAGAACGGTGGAAGAAATCGCCCGCGGTGCTTCAGAACAGGCAAATGACGCTGAAAACAGTGTGTTGATTGCGAACACCCTATCTGAAAAATTCAATGATTTAAGCCAACGTACGGAGTTCATGATCCAAAGAACTGAGAATGTGGTCAATGCCAACGCTGAAGGTATGGAAAAAGTCAACGAATTGAAAACCAAGACAGAAATGGCTGAAAATGCTAATAATAGCATTGAGAACGCGGTCAGTGAACTGGATGAAAATACCCAGTCGATCGATGCGATTTTGAACACCATCAGTGATATCGCGGTTCAAACCAATCTCTTGGCCCTTAATGCATCCATTGAAGCAGCAAGAGCGGGAGAACATGGTCGTGGTTTTGCCGTTGTAGCAGAGGAAATCCGTAAATTGGCGGAAGAATCCAGTGGTGCGGCAGATAAAATTAGAGGTATCGTGACTTCCATCATTACGGACAGTGAAAAGACCGTATCACAAATGAAGATAGTGAAACAAATTGGTTCTGAGCAAACCTTGGCTGTATCTAATGTAGATGCTTCCTTCAACACCATTTCGGTTGCGGTCAATGAAATCGTTGATGAAATCAGAGAGATTAAGAGTGCCGTGGAAGGTTTGATCAGTGATAAAGATAAGATTGTTGATGCCATCGGCAATATTTCTGCAGTATCTGAGGAAACGGCAGCAGCTTCTGAAGAGGTTAATGCTTCAATGGAACAGCAGACCCTTGCGGTTGAAAATGTTGCACAGTCAGCAGAACAATTAAAAACCATCGCAGAAGTTCTCGGCGCAGAATTGAGAAAATTCAACGTGTAGATGATTTTAATCCATTCAAATTCCCTCATATGATTATGAGGGAATTTTTTTGATAGTTTTAGCATAAATAAGTGTATATATGTAGTGTGTATTCACTGAAAAATCATTCGTGGAACAAGTTGTGAGGAATAGGAATATGGAAAGAAAACTGAAACGACAACTACAATTTCAACAAATCATATCTGAAATCGGTAGAATGTTTATAAAGGCAGAGAACGTGGATGTTGGTTTAAACAAAGCGCTTGAAAAGATAGGCACTTTTAGTGATGCTTCAAGAGCGTATATTTTCCAGTTTGAAGACGATGCCATGAACAATACCTATGAATGGTGCAAAGACGGGGTGGAACCCGAAAAAGAGAATCTTCAAGGATTGCCACTGAGCATGTTTCCGTGGTGGATCAACAAAATATCGGATGGTAAAATACTCAATATTTCAGATGTCAGTGCTTTAAAAGAAGAAGCGCAGGCTGAAAAAGAGATTTTGGAGATGCAACATATTAAGTCTGTTTTAGTATTACCGCTTATGGTTAATCATCATCTGGTTGGCTTTGTTGGTTTTGACAACGTAGAAAGCACTTCCGTATGGAAAAATAGTGATGAGTATTTGCTCAGTATTGCGGCTGAGATGTTCAGTAATGTTTTCCAACGCTTGGCGCATGAGCATGCCTTAGAGGAAAGCAATACCAGTTTACAACAAGCACTGGATGATATAAAGGCAGTGGAAATGCGTATGATTCATCAGGAACAGATGGCGGCCATTGGTCAACTTGCTGCGGGTGTAGCCCATGAAATCAACAATCCTCTAGGATTCGTACTCAGCAATCAAGCAACTTTATCACGCTATTTGGTGCGGGTCATCGAGATTTTGGATACACAGAAGGGGCTAAAACTCAGCTTGGCAGATCAAAAGGAGCTTGATTACATTAAGGAAGACATTGAAGATCTTTCCTTGGACACCATAGATGGTCTGTACCGTATAAAGAATATCGTTAAAAGTTTAAGGGATTTTTCGAGAATAGACACCTCTCAGTCGCGGAGCCGATTTGATGTGAAAGAAGGCATTGAGAATACGCTGACTCTGCTGGACTCAAAAACAAAGGATTTGATGTTCGTAGACGTGTCCATAGATGAAAACTTACCTGAAATTTGTGTGGATGCCGCTAAATTCAATCAGGTGTTGCTAAACGTCATTTTAAATGCTATTGAAGCGGTTCAAGAACGTGATGAGGCTCATGGTGGTAAAATGTGGATTCGGGTGACAACTTCAGATGAGCATCTAGTCTTATCCATTCGAGATAACGGTGTCGGCATGTCCGAAGAAACAATGAAGCGTGCGTTTACACCATTTTTTACGACTAAAGAAGTTGGAAAAGGCACGGGGTTGGGGTTGAGCATTGCCTATGATGTGATCACCAAAGGCCATGATGGTGAGATTCATATTGAATCTGAAAGTGGGATTGGCACGGAAGTTAAGATTATCATGCCGATTGAGAAAGACATATACTGTGAACAATAAAGAGATGGGATTAAGAAAAATATGAAAGACGATTACGTAACCGATGTGGTGGTGTAATCGTCTTTTTTTAATGCTTTCATTTACATGATCACCATCGGACTTGGCGCTTTCTTATCCAATTTATGGATGGTGATGACCGTTACTAGTTGGACGATGGCAAAAGGTAGAATCAAGAGCAAATGCATAGGACTAAATGCTGTCACAAAACTGGTTTTGACAAAACCGTAAGCGACATAGAACATGCCTAAGACTGTAAAGGCAACCCCAGGACAGATCAGAGCATAACTGCCGATACTAAATTTGTTGCCAGTGACATAATGATCGAAGTAATTGTGTTTCTTCATGACACTATAGCCAAAAAGGCCAAATACGACTTGGATGGATACCAGTATAGTAATTAGAATCATAAAAATTGCCGGATTGATGGGCGCTTTGACGATATGGTGAAAAACACCGGAAGTCAATCTTACGATTGTGATGCCGACTAGGGTCATGATTGGAATCATAATCCAAAGCGTCGGTACGGTTTCATGATGTACACCATAACGGCCTATAGATTTGAATCCAAGGACAAGGTTGATATTAATCAGTAAAAAAGTCAGGATCAAAAAGAAAATTGATAAAATCATACCGACGATATTCGTCGCCAACGTGTGGCTCATTGCAGCAGGTGCAGCAAGGCCTACAGCAACCATGACAAAGGTAAATGGTGCGGTCATTTGGCTGAAATTGTTATTTTCCACATACATGAAGTTACCATCGGCAATCGTTTCTTTGAAATAGTGTAAATAGATTTTGATGGCAGAAGCCCCTACGATGACAAATCCCAAAAGTGCGAATGGGAAGAGATACTCAACGACGCTCCAAAGGTTTGGAACGAAAACCGCACCCAATGTGAAGAGGACGTTGATTGCCATGGCATATGTCAATGGAATATTCATCAGGCTGACTTCGTTGTTGGAACCTTTCAACGTTTTGTAGTGAGCGCTTTTCTTAAAAATAAAATAGCGTTGCGTTTGGATGTATAGTTCTTTGAAAAAACGAATGGCAAAATAGAGAATGATTACTAAATCAATGGCTACAGCTAGGCTGGCAAGATTGAGTTTCGAAAGTTCTCTATATACATCTGTAAAAGTTGGAATTGGTGTTTGGTGAGCAATCATAAACATGAGATACATGAAAAAGGATACTGCAAGGCCACCATTGCCAAGCGCTTTTAAAAACCATTGTGGCGAAAAACTATGTGTTTCTTTTGTTGTCATTGAATCACCTCGTAAATTTTTTACCCCCCCTATCCCCGGGGCTGAATTTATCATATAACAGAATATCTTTCTTGTCAATAAGATTGATTCTCAATTCGCAAACTAATTTAGCGTTGACTTAATTAGTCTCAAGGCGTATTCTGATTAAGTAAAGACTTAATTAAAAATCTAATTAAGAACGGAGGTAGAATTATGGATACGGTTATGGTGATGAAGGCTTTATCCGATGGTACCCGATTTAAGATTATAGAGATGCTTTTATCGAAAAATTATTGTGTACAAGGGATTTCAAGAAAGTTGGGGATTTCAGAATCCGCGGTATCACAACATATTAAAATCCTAAAGGAAGCGGATTTGCTCATCGGCACAAAGTCAAGTTACTACGTGCATTATGATGTGAATCGTGAGTTGCTTAAGACATTGTCTGTTGCCATTGCTTTGCTTTCAAAAATAGAAAGGACGTCGGAAGCCTTTTATGAATGTGGGCACAATTGCCGAAAAAAAGAGAAATGTGGTGGGGCAATGTCATTAAGTTAATAAAACTAAAGAATTATACATCCATTAAGTTGGGTGTATTTTTTTGCGTAAAAATCCATTTTCCTC
>JAFGTX010000357.1 GCA_016938815.1 Clostridia bacterium
CATCAGAAAAAGCAGAAGAAGACCTGGAACTTCACAGAAGAATATAGGAAGCAGTTCTGGGCTGAAGCAAAAGAAATATGGAACTCTGGTGAAAAACTGTATCTCGAGGGTGATGCTTTAGATGAGGCGGAAAAGGCCCAGAAGGGTGCCATGGAGGCTGATGAGAGAGTTGGTATGGTGGAAGAGTACCTGAATACACTGCTTCCAGATGATTGGGACAGTATGGATTTATTTGCCCGTAGAAATTACCTAAGCGGTAGCGAATTTGGTGGAGCCAAGCATACAGGAACTGTTACACGAACATCTGTAAGTAATGCAGAAATTTGGTGCGAATGCTTCAATCGTAATCTCCCAGAGTTAAAGACCACTGACAGTTATCAGATCGCAGCACTCATGGCTCAGATTCCTGGTTGGGAACGAACCAGCAGTATTAAGCGTTTACCGATCTATGGCCGGCAGCGACTTTATCATTATGGTGAATAGGGGACACAACACAACACAAGATTTTCCCTTATATTAAAAATGCTTTTTCTTAAAAGTAGATAGGAATACCTGTGCATGTACACGCGCGTTAGTAAATATAGGGAAGCGCTTGTGATTTTGTGTTCTTGTGTCAGATGGGAGGTAAAAAAAGTGACTGAAAAATATATAGAGCAAAAACTGGTGAAAGCAGTGAAAGAGCTAGGAGGCATCGCACCTAAATTTGTAAGTCCAGGGATAGATGGTGTGCCAGATCGAATTGTACTACTGCCTATGGGAAGAATGGCCTTTGTTGAATTAAAGGCTCCAGGCAAAAAGATGCGTCCACTGCAAGTAAAGCGAAAAAGACAACTGGAAGCGTTAGGGTTTTTAGTTTACTGCATAGATGGTGTAGAGCAGATTGGAGGGGTGCTGGATGAAATACAATCCTCATGAGTATCAAAGCTATGCAACGGATTTTATCTTATCTCATCCAATATCTGCGGTTCTCCTTGAAATGGGTCTTGGCAAGAGCGTTATAAGCTTATCGGCAATATTTGATTTATGCCTTGACCGATTTGAAATCAGAAAAGTGTTGATTATAGCTCCTTTAAGAGTGGCAAGGGATACATGGCCTTCAGAAATTAAAAAATGGGATCATCTAAAAGGCTTAGCCTATTCTGTAGCCGTTGGAACAGAGAAAGAAAGAATCAATGCTCTTATGACAAGATCAACAATGTATATCATCAATCGTGAAAATGTAGACTGGCTTGTTAATAAAAGCGGCATCCTCTTTGACTTTGATATGGTGGTCATTGATGAGTTATCATCTTTCAAATCATACAGCGCTAAGCGCTTTAAGAGCCTTTTGAAAGTAAGGCCCAAAGTGAAAAGAATAGTCGGACTTACTGGAACGCCCTCAACAAATGGACTTATGGATCTCTGGGTAGAGTTTCGTATTCTGGACTTAGGCCAAAGACTCGGTAGGTATATAACCCACTACCGGAATACTTACTTCACGCCGGATAAGCGCAATGGTCAGATCATCTTTTCATATAAACCCCAGCCAGGAGCTGAAGAGAAGATCTATAGCCAGATATCCGATATCACCATATCTATGAAGTCCATCGATTATCTAAAAATGCCAGAATGTATCATGAATGAAGTAGCTGTTTATCTGAATGAGAAAGAGTGGAGCATTTATTCAAAATTTAGAGATGATATGGTTGCAAGTTTAGGTGAGGAAGAGATTGATGCGGCAAATGCTGCAGTGCTATCAGGAAAACTCCTGCAGATGGCCAACGGGGCCGTTTATGATGGTGAAAACAAAGCACATGTTATTCATGAGAGAAAACTTGATGCCCTTGAAGATTTAATTGAAGGGGCCAACGGAAAACCGGTCCTTGTGGCTCATTGGTACAAGCATGATCTGGATCGAATACAGAAGAGATTTTCTGCAAGGCAGATAAAGACACCTAAAGATATTGAAGATTGGAATGAAGGCAATATTCCTGTGGCTGTTATCCATCCGGCCAGCGCAGGGCATGGCTTAAATTTTCAAAGCGGTGGATCCACACTTATATGGTTTGGACTCACCTGGTCCTTGGAGCTCTATCAGCAAACCAATGCCCGTCTTTATAGGCAAGGTCAGAATGAGACGGTTGTGATCCACCACATCATTACCAAGGGCACCATAGATGAAGATGTTATGACTGCACTTACAAGAAAAGAGAAATCACAGGCATCTTTGATTGATGCTGTAAAAGCTAAATTGGAGGTGAACCGATGATTGATCCGTACGAACAACTTGCCAATGCCA
>JAFGTX010000358.1 GCA_016938815.1 Clostridia bacterium
ATCGTTATGGACGAACCTGATGTCTTCCTCGATTTTGAAAACTTGAACGGTATGAGAGACTTGATCAACGCTTATAAAGGCACGGTACTCGTCATCACCCATAACCGCTATCTGCTCAACCACTGCTTCAATAAAATCATCCACTTGGAAAATACGGCACTTCAAGAATTTAACGGTTCGTATGCTGCCTACACCCTTTCCTTGCTTGAGAAAAAGATTGACTTGCAGGAACGTGCCATGGCTGACGATGAAGAAATCGAGCGAAATCAGATCATCATCGACAACTTGCGAAAAATTGCCACTTACAATAAAGAGGCCGCGCGAGGTAAGGCCCTGAAAGCCCGTGTCAAATTCCAAGAACGTCTGGAAGCACGAAGAATCCAAGCGCCTTTTGTCGATATTCAAAAGCCGACGATTCGTTTAACGATCGATGCACCTATCGAAGATGGTATCGTCCTTAGCCTTAATGACTTCAACCTAGCTTTTGACGAGACCTTACTAGAAAATGCCACATTCGAAATTGGTGCCAAGGACAAGGTTGCCCTTATCGGTACGAACGGTTGTGGTAAAACAACATTAATCAGAAAAATTTATGAAAATAAAACACCGACCATTACCCTGTCACCAGAAGCAAAGACAGCTTACCTGTCTCAAGTTCAGGGTGAAATGATGAATGAATCCAATACCATTTTGGAAGAATTCTATTATGGCGGTTTTGATACTTCCGATTCGGTACGCCGCCATCTTTTACCTTATGGTTTTGATAGCGATAAGATCAAGCAAGAGATATCAACCCTTTCGGGCGGTGAAAAGAACTTGCTTCAAATTGCCAAGGCTTCAGCAAATCAAGCCAATCTATTGCTCCTTGATGAACCAACCAGTCATTTGGATACTTATTCTCAGATGGCACTGGAAGAAGCGATTGCGGATTTCAACGGTGCGGTATTGATGATTTCCCATGACTACTACACCATCATCAACAGTATGGATTACGTGCTTTTGATTGAAGACAAGAGCATTCGAAAAATGAGTATGCGTAAGTTCAGAAAGATGATCTACGCCAACCACTTTAACAAAGACTACCTGCACCTAGAAGAGAAAAAACAGGATCTAGAATCTAAAATAGCCTTTGCCCTCAAAAATTACAATTTTGAACAGGCCAAAGTATGGTGCGAGAAATTAGAAGAGCTGATTCCACTTTTATAGTGGATCAGCTCTTTTTTATTTATCAATGTATCCGGTACTTTCTAAGCCATTTCTATGAAACTCACAAAATCCTCTAGTGTTTCACCTTCCTGTCTAATCAGATGAAAGCTTCTCATACCCAAGTCTCTGGCAGCTTCTACATTTTCCAGCTTGTCATCGATGAACAAGCATTGATGTGATGATTTGCCCAGTCGGTCCAACGCGATATGATATAGTTTTTGATCCGGTTTCGCACACTGTTCATAAGCCGAGATAATCACCTCGTCGAAGTACTTTCTAATATCCAAATAATCAAAGGCCCAGTCAAGACTCGCCGTCGCATTGGACAGAACACAAAGCTTGTAATCCTGCTGCAAACGTTCTAAAACCTTTTCAGTCTCTTCGAAAAGTTGATACTGAAAGGTATCAAATGCCAAAACACTTAATCGGTCCGCCAAATCTTCATTGTTGACATCCACCGCATTGGCAATGACATCCGACCGTAATTTTAGCCACTTTTTCTCATCTTGCCAAGTGACGATGTCACCATAAATCCTGTAATAGTGGGCATCAAACGCTTTGCCGGTTTCCAGTGCTTCTTGTATCAGCTTCTCTTCGTAGCCTAAAGACTTTAGAATTCGTGTCATGACCGTATTCCTATACTCGTTAATATAAAACAGGACGCCACCTGCATCGAATATAATCGTATCTACCTTCTGTTCACCATTCATCGTTGTCTCCTATTTCTTCCGAATAACTCATTGACTATTCTGAAAATTTATAGCGTCTAACTTTGCCTTGCTGAGGCCATTCCACCTCGCCGTCGTAAGCCATACCAATATGTCGCAATACTTTTTCAGAAGCTACATTGTTCGGATGTACCGCTGCCACAATTTCCTTCAATCCAAGCGTCTCCACACCAAATGTCAATACCGCTTGTGCAGCCTCATTTGCATAACCTTTCCCCCAGTGATCTTTTGAAAAACCATAGAGAATTTCAAGACCACCAAGCACATCGCAATACTGAAAACCGCAATAACCGATATAAGTATTGGTCGCTTTCAAAATCACGGCGTACTCTTTTGGAATGTCTTCTGTGTTATTGCAACTTTTTACATGACGTTTTAACAGTTCTTCTTTGGAACACTTTGTCACACCACCAGTATACAACGTTACAACCGAATCATTTCTCATTTTCCAGATGGTCGTAAAATCATCAATCACGGGATCTCTGATAATCAGCCGATCTGTCTCAATATATACTTTCATCTATAATACCCCATCCTTCATAAATTGTGTATGCTATTTTTGCATTATTTCTAATTTTTAGGACGAAAGGCAATAATATTCACCGTACCCTTACCCTTGTATTTAGTCATCTCGAAGATGTGATCCAATCCTTTGATAATGTCCGGCAATTTAACTTCACCATAAGTCCGAACGTCAAAATCAGGTTTTACACGTTTGATATAGGTGCCTGCTGAACTGACATTGACCCATCCAGTTTCATCCTGATATTTTTCATGGGCTTTCTCCAAGAGCATGATGATTTCTTTTAAGTCAGAATCAACCTCAGTTTCCTTTTTTCTAGTATTCTTACTGACCGTCGCACTAATTCCTAAATTCTCAGTTAAAATAAAGTCATCACAAGCATTTCTGAATGCTATCGGTGTTCTCTGTTCACCCACACCGAAAACATACATCTGAGATTCACGTAATCGTGTCGCCAATTTGGTGAAATCACTATCACTGGATACCAGCACAAAGGCATCATACTTCTGCGTATACAGTAAATCCATGGCATCAATCAGCAGTGCCGCGTCCGTGGAATTTTTGCCTGTGGTATAGGCAAATTGCTGTACGGGATGAATCGCCAACTCATTGAGAGTCGTTTTCCAGTTTTTAAGTGGTTCCTGCGACCAGTCACCGTAAGCCCTTTTTGTAATGATGTGCCCTTGCGTCGATATTTCTTCAAGCACAAATTTCACTTTGTGCATCTGTGCATTCTCTGCATCAATAAGAATAGCAATTTTTTTCAAATCATCGATATCTCTCATTCTTGCCCCTCCAATAATTTTTAACGGCCATAGGCTAGCGGTATTTCTATGATTCTCGTTACCGTTTCCCCTTCAGTTTCCATAACAATATACAACTCTACCTTATTAAGCAAATAGGTGGTCATCACACTCGTGCTATGGGTACTACCAGTGCCACCGCCATATTCAAAATCCTTATTTAGCACAATACCCTTTGCATCGCCTATAGAGGATTTGGATAGAAGTTTGTATTTATCTCCACTGAATTTACTATACCCTCTTATCTCAACATCAATACTTTTTACGGATAAATCCTGTTCTCCAATATAGTGAAGTCCCTGATATTCAAAATCACTTTTCAGTCCATGCAAGCCAATTTTTCCGCCCTCAAAAGCCCAATCGTCCTGTTGAATTTTTTCTAAAATAAAGGCAGAATGAATGCTATCGTTGAACACCCAAGCCATAATAATCGAAATTAATGCCAATACCAATAATTTTTTATTCATTGTCCTTCTCCCTGTTTGCCAAAATATAATTCTTTAAACATATTGCAAAATCTCCCTACCTACTGGTAGTTCAATTAATTTTTTCTATATTTCCCATATGCTTTTTCGTCGTTGAAATGCACCTTCTTAAAAATCAGCACAAGATTCACTGCCAGTGCAACTACAAAAGACATCACACCAAATTGTCCTACGAGCAATCCGCCAACAAGAAATATGATGCCAACCAAAAACATATGATTTCTAAAATCCCTGCATAATTTCGCCGTATCATACTGTGTTTTTTCTTCAGCCGTTTTTGTATTAAATCCAGTGATGAATTTACTGGCGTTTTCCTTTAAGATCAGAAAGATGAAACCGAATATAAAAAACATGCCTGCGCAAACAAAGGCAACCCACATCAAATCTCTTGTATGCATTTTATCCTACCCTCCAGTCATTTGTAGTCATCATTGCAATGGCTATGCCATCACAAAAGTCACTATAAGAAACAAAATAAAGGTTACAAGGGTCATAAGAACGGATAAAGTGAATACAATAGACCACACCGATGATTTCGTAGCAAATACGCCTCTCCGCTTATAAGACATCTTTGTGGTGTCATTATGGGTATCATCCCGCATATGGGCCCGGTATCTCACATTGTATTGCTCCGGAATTGCCATACCAACACCACTGGTAATCAGTAAAACCGTTATAATCAATGAAATAATAAAGGTTACAAAAAGTACGTCGGAGCTTAATGCTTTTAACATAGTTACCTCCTTGAGCATCATCGATCGCTAGACTTCCAGTTCCGTAAAAATCTCATGGATATTACCATCTGGATCGGCAAAAAGTGCCGTTCTTTGATTCCAAGGCATATTTTCTGGCGGATGTACACCCTTTGCCCCACGTGCCAGCAATGTCTGATAGGAAGCATCCAAGTCCTCTATCGAATCACACGGGAAAGCTAGTTCAAAAGCCTGTCCTGCTGATGCTGCCTTATAGGCATCGGTATAGGAATACATGACAGCCCGCTGACAAATGGCAAAACGCACCCCTTCACTGACAAATTCCACATAGTCACCAAGGTCATTCGATACTTCAAATCCCAATGTCTCCGAATAAAATGCCTTCATAGGTTCAATATGATCTGTCCAGATCGTCACCAAATTAATTCTTGCTTTCATTTTCTATTCCTCCCAATAAGTCACACTGATAGATTCTAGACTGGTCACCCCAAGGATGGTAGCCATCACCAATATAGGTGAAATCGTATTTCTCATAGTAGCCGACATGGTCCGTGCACAGGTAAAGCTGCTTAAATCCAATTTTCTTTGCATCCGCTTTTGCCTGTTCAATCAAGACTTGACCATAATGTTTACCGCGATGGGCCACATCAATAAAAAGTGCACACATCCAAGGATATAAATCCATACGACTGATAAAGTCATTGGTGATCAGTCCAGCGCACCCTATGATTTCATCTGCTTTGAGCAGCAGATACCACTGCGGTAACGGCCGCTCTGTTTTCAGTGCGTGAAAAATACAATCTTCATAAAGCGGCAAGGTCGCACCACTTGCCCACTTATCTTGTATGTATGCCAACCCTCTTTCGTAATATTCAGGATTTTCTCTAATAGATATTACCTTCATAATTTGCCTCCCATATTAAGCCAGTCCCCGGCCCCAAATAAAACGCGTCAACGTGCTCAAACACATTCCGTGAACAAAGGCATACATCAAGGAATGGAAAGCTAGATTTCGCGATTCGCTAAATTTCACTTGAAAAAAAACCGTCACACAAAACATCAATAGAATGATGACGACCCTATGCCGCTTCTTTACAACCATCTCTTTCAAGACAATATTTCGGTCTCTAAAAAATTTCAATGTGAGACCATAGCTTAAACTAAATACAGCAAAAATAATCAACTGATCAATTGTCACAACTTACCTTCCTTTATTAAAAATTACTACGTTCATCCAGTTCTTCCGCAATCACATTCGTTAGAATTTCATACGTGCTGTCTTTCAACAACCTAAAATACAAACTCCGCATAAAATGCTTGATATTCAAGCGGCTATTGAAGTTCTTTATATAAGATTCAAATGCTTCTCTTTCGGCAAAAGAACGCAACCAAGCGATTAATGCCTCATCGGAAAGCAGACTTCTTTTGATCACATTCACAACGGCCGTTACCATACGTTCGTCCTCTTCATGAACGTAGACATAGCTAGGGGTTGCGATTTTCTCTTTGATCAATTCCAACAAATTGATAAGGTGCTCTTGATTCAGTTCATCACACATCGCCAACTCATCGATAGCATCCGCCGTATGTGCAGCTGAATGTGCCCATCCTTGTACATCGACATAGCCTCTCAAATCCATCTCTTCTCTAAAATAGCGGCAAACCTTCTCATAAATCGCTTTTATCTCTTCAACGTTGAACAGCCCATGTTGGCGGTGATAATACACCAATGCAGCAACGATAAGCACTGAAAAGGATCTTGTGAAGACCGAAGTCACATCTTTAATATCTATCTTATAAAACAAATGCTCATCATCCGTTACCACCGTCATAATCTCGCTCAACAACTCTTTTTCAAGTTGATTCCTTTCAATCCAGCGGGATAACGTGGCATAGATCAAATGATCCCTTAATTCAGCATCCAAACTGCCGATATTTTCAAGCATAGCTTCTAACACTTCACACACATTGATATCAGATGGTAATTCGTAATTATTAGCGGCAATGGATGCCAACTGCATCTTCAAATCTATCATTTTTTTCACCCTTCTCATTGGTTTCAAATCCAGCATACGCCAACTATTACCATTTTAACACGATTGATCTGGCAAGTACCTAATTTTTCCCAACATTTAATACTTTCTAAATACTTATTAATATGACACCACAAAACATCAAGGCAATCGCCAGCAATTTTTTATAGTCCCTGTGTTCAAATAACATATGAATCCCTAGCATATAACTTATAACGATGCTGAATTGTCTAAGTGGTGCAACAATACTCACCGGTATATGACGCATGGCAAAAAGAATCATCAGATACGAGAACGGTGATAAGATGCCTACAATCATCGCCTCCTTCCAGTAGCATCGCGCCGTATCTTTTAACCGCGTGACATCCTTTAATACAACTGGCATTAATACCAGTGTTCGACCTACGTTATTGACAAAATCCAGAATAAAGGGTGCTATAAAAAATGTTGCAACAGCCGTTTTGTCAATAAGGGTATAAGCAGAAACCGTGCAGCCACAAAGAAGTGCATAGCCAAGGGCTTTACGATGATTTTTCGTCATATTCTCTTTCATGCCTGATAAAAGAAAGGTCCCAGCAATTATGAGAGCAATACTTAAGAGTTGGGGACGCGTTAAACGTTCATCCAACAGGAGCAAGGCACCTATGACCGTCATCGCTGGCGCCACACCTCTAGCGACTGGATAAATTACCGATAATTCACCGAAACAATAAGCTTTATCAAGGCAAATAAAATACAGTAGATGAAACAGCAAACTAATCATACATATAATCGCTGTAGCAGGCTTTAGAAAAATCTCAAAACTGCTGATATGCAGAAAGACAAACGGTAAATACAAGACCGTCGTCATCACCGTGAACAACCACATGAAAAATATGCCCCCAGTGGTCTTCTTAAACACAAAATTCCAATAAGCATGAAACACCGTTGAGACTACCAAATTCGAGTTGATGCCGCCCATCTAATCTTCGAATTGTTCACTAACAGCAATCAGTGGAGTATCGTTCCACGTTCTATATATGATGCTCTGAAATCCAGTGGTCCTTTTCATGAACAAGCTATGACTTCAAAACCTCCAAAACGCATCTGCTACATGATCAAACACAAACACGTCATTTCAAATAAATTAAGTCTCATTGAGGATTTTGAGAAAATGTGTTTTGAGATATAAACCACGCAAAAAAGCAGAGGGGCTAGTCTCTTTTAACTGCCCTCTGCTTCATTATTAAATCTTATTTATTGATTTCAACAGCTATTTAACACGCCACAAGAATCGACATTTTTGCGGTTCTTCCTCAGAATAGGCACTAGCCGTAACCGGTATATCTACGATTTCAAGCAGTTCTGCGCCAATTACTTCGCATATTCTTCTTGAGGCAAAATTGTCAGGATTACAGGTAATGATAACCCTATCCATACCATGCGATCTAGCGACCTGCTTTAAAAGTGTGCAAGCCTTGGCAGCATACTTGTTGCTCCTAAAGGCTTCATCGATGCCATAACCGATATGTCCAATATACTGGATCACTTTTTCATCGTCTCCAAGTCTCATATTAATATGACCAATGTCATTCACACTGCCATGTAACCGTATCTTAAATTTATACTCAGGGCTTCTGCCCCTTTGAGGATCACCTAGGCTTCTCCGATCTAGGAATAGGTCAATTTCCTCACCCTCTATAATTGCATAATCCTTTAGTTCCATTACTTCCCCCTAAGACTCCATTTATCGTTCCTCTGTCACCTTACAGCTTCTTATCTAACTTGGTTGGTCAGCTGTTTGTAATCCGTCGCAGAATAACAGCAGAAACCACAGGTAACGCTGACCAAAAGGTAGCTAATATATTTGCTCATGCCCAGCTTGACAATAGAAACATATGGCACTAAAAACATCAGCAGTGACATGAGTCCTATATAAAAGACAATCGCAAAATAGCTTTTCAACTTCAACTTTTTATTGAGCCTTGAAACATAATCGTATTTAACATCTAATTTGTGTGCATAATAAGCACTGCATAATCCAAGTACTAAAAACGGAACATATTCCAATATCATTGCTGTCTCTCCTTCTCATAACAATAGCCATCTACCAAACTGCCATTGATTTCCATTACGCTTTCCATCGTTGCAACGCGGATAAAACCGTTCTTTTCAAGTACCCTTTGCGAACCGATGTTTTCCGTCGACGTGCCCGCTTCTATCTTATTTAAGCCATAGACCTGATAGCCCATATCCACCACCGCAGATACCGCTTCACTGGCATAGCCTTTCCCCTGATGGACTTCTCCTATGCGATATCCAAGTTCTGCTTTTCTTTCGCCGTTATAAGTCATCGCCGTCAGATTGATTCGTCCTACCATCTCACCCGTCAAGTCCCGTAGGACAAACATGGCGCATTCACCTCTCATTTGTTCCTCTAAGAATCCGATCATCAAATTTTGAAAGGACGCATAATCAAAATAGTCCTCTGGCCTTGGCGGCAATGTTCTTTCAAAATAGACACGATTTTGAACTTCAAACTCAAAAATATCTTTTAAGTTTTCCAAACTCATTTCTTCAACATTTATTTTCATTATATCCCCACTTAATCTATTCGTTTATTCGAATACAAACCAAACGCGTTTTATAAGAGCTGCCTCAACTTCGTAAATAGCAACTGCCTTAGAGATTTCACCCTTCACGATGCCGCTGACATGCTCATGGTCGATAACCTTGTTTCCAATCACCATACGATTGACCAACTCAGCTTGTACTTTCTGTACTTCAAAGCGTTCACGATATTTGAGTCTAAGGGCATCTTTCCCTTGCAGCATCAAGGTGTTGTCCGCTATATTATAAATCGCGACATCGTCGTGATAGGTTGACACAAAACCCTTTAAATCGTTTGCATTGTAAAAATCCAATTGGCGTTGGACGACGCTTAATGCTGTATCCATATATTTTCTCCCTTTTTATTTTTTATATTCTCTATTGTTCCACACGACAAACTTGGTGTGTCTAATGGTCAAAATATGAAGCAAAGCATCTACCGCTTCGACCTCGTAATCCAAGTTGTGTTTTTCGATGAGTGCACCAAAGGATGCGACATCTGTGTAGTACTCTTCTTCCACCGCACTTCTATCAGCTCTGTCCAGTGCCTTTAAAAATTCTTGACGACCTTTAGGGTTCATGAACATCATATCCCCTATGACGATATAGCCACTGGGCTTAAGAACTCTCAGCATCTCTGTTAGAGCATATGCCTTCTCTTCATCCTTCAAATGGTGAAAAGCATAAGTAGAGACAATTCGATCAAAGACACCATCACCAAAAGGCAATTTCATGAAATCGCCAACTCTCAGCTTTAACGCCGGATACTTTCTTTTCGCAACTAAAAGCATCTGATGGGATTGATCGACACCCATAATCGATAAGCCCTCATCTAGAAATTTAGCTGCCAAGACGCCAGTACCTACGCCGATTTCAAGAATTCGTCCTTTATCGTCAAGGTTCTCTTTAGCCTTCACAAACACCTTTTCAAGTACCATATCGTAGTTATCGAACAAATGTAAAATGTCTGATTCAGATTGCATCGTCAAATCGTAATCTTCAGCCCAAGCATCAAAATCCCACTGATCCTGCCAGCCCTCCGAATAGTCAATTGCGCTGCCAATGCTTTTTCCTGCTTCGATGATATAATTTAAAACATCGCTTCGAGTATCCGAATCCATGCAGCCATCCAGCACTTCATTCAAATGTTTTTGAATGATCTGGTAACGATTGATTCTCGTATTCAATAGTGTCAACTGATTCAGTATTTGGTGCATCATAGACGCTTTATCCTCGCTTTGAAGAAGCGTCCTTATATCTTCAACAGAGAGTTCCAGCAAGCGATAGGTCAAAATCATCTGTATCTGTGCCAGATCATCTCTGCTGTATTTTCTATAGCCATTTTCCGAATCCCTAAGAGGGCTTATCAGCCCCTTTTTCTCATAAAATCTCAATTTGTTTGCGTTAATATTGTAAAGTTCTGAAACTTCTTTTATACGCCAATATTCTTTATTCATCACTCACCTGTCACATGATTATTCCAATGGTCAAGCCACTCCGCCTTGAGTACACCATAACTCACAGAATCGTAGTAGTCCCCTTCCACAATACGCGCTTTTCGATAAACGGCTTCCTTTTTCATACCCAATTTTTCAGCCAAACCCATCATCCGTACGTTACCGGACCAGGTGGTCAAACCGATTCTGACCAGCTGTGGAAAGGATTCAAATACAAGGTCAATCCACCGCTTCAGCGCAATCATACCGATCCCTTTGCCCCAGTAAGCCTCGTTGAATATAACGATGCCCACTTCCATCCAGTCCGTTTCTTGTGATTTCCAGTACCAACTCACTTCACCGATGAGTTCCTTTGTCTCTAAAGCTGTAATCACCATGCGCTGCTCTATAAAAGCTAAGTTTCCCGACAAGAAATTACAACGCCAAGCCTTCATCTTTTCGCCTAAATCCTCAGCCGTCTCTTTTTTAAAATAAGGTCCATTAAAGCGATGGAAGGCTTTCGATGGATGCGTTAAACGCTCATATGCTTCTAAATCCTCTATCTGCAATTTTCTTAAAATGATAGCATCTGCCTTCATATATAACCTCCATTTCAGTTTATCAACTGATTTTTATATTATAAAGACAGGATAAACCTTAGCCTAAAGTAAAGGTCAAGTGCTATATCAAATCCACGCCCAAGCAATGCAAGACAATCGCCTGCTGAACGTATATCAGGTTCTTTTTGAATTCATAGCCAACAAAATACTCTGAATCAATCACATCAGCACTGACTTCCTCGCCTCTGTAAAAGGGTGGGCACGGATTCAATAGCGCCTTAGGTCTGCAAGTTTTCATACGTTCCAATGTGATTTGATACCGATCTATATATTCTTTTGTGCGAAAAGCTTCAGACAGAGGATCGGTCAATACGACGTCCGTCATCGGCAAAACGGTCTCAAGACAAGTGCTAAAGGTGTAATTGGCTTCATCCGCTTTGATTCTATTGCCTATGACCGAAACATGGTTCAGTTTGAAATCGAAGGCTTCGGCAGCATTACACCAAGAATTAGAGATGTTACCATGTTCTCCGACAAAGGTATAGGTCAACCCTTTAAAATCACCACGTAATTTTCTTATACTGTAAAGATCCGATAGAATTTCACAAGGATGGTTGGAAGCTGTCATCGCATTAATGACAGGTATATCTGCCGCTGCTGCCAATTCACAGACCTTATCATAATCTGGGTGACGTACAATGATGCCATCCGCCCAGTTTTCAATATATTTCACGACATCGATTAGTGCTTCCCGCTTATCCAGTGTCGATGGTGGAAATAAGACACACACACCACCTAAATCCTGAATGCCTTTTTCAAAAGATAAACGCGTCCGAATGCTGGATTCTGGAAAAAATAGAACAAAGGTTTTTCCCTTTAAAACCTGAGCCTCGTTGTCCCGTAATCGATCAGCTGTATGAAATATACGTTGAACATCCGCCATACTTTGATCTTTGATACATAAAAAATGCATGCTATATGCCTCCTTTTATGATTGCCTCCATATCCACTAAAATATGGTTGATAATTTCTTGTTCTTTACTGGACGTATCTTCATCTTTTGACAGATCATCCAATTCTGCTTTATGGGCCTCTAAATCAATTTCACCATCATTGTCGTAATACAGGCCCATCTCTCCGGTCAAACGGCTTATAACACCGCTCAAGTTGTCTTCTGTAGCCGATTCCGCCAGTTGACGCACGAACTCTTTAGCACCAAGATTTCGATAATAATCATAGACCACTGCCGAATAGCCCTCGGAATATGCCCCGTCCATCCTAGGCGTGTAGAGTTCAATGACTTCTTTTAACGAACTCGCTTCATACAACTTTGTTTCAAACGCATCCCAATCAATTTCCTGGGTCTTCCGAGTATCGCTAGTTTCTATAGTTACTTTAGCAGTCAAGCCACGATTAACCGTATGCTCGGTTTCTGCTGCGACTTCTTTTAATTCAGCTGCTGTCTTTATGACATCAGCGGTGACTACAATCACACCGATCATCAGAATTGCAAAAACTACAATCCATTTTTTCTTGTCCATAAGGTTTACCCTCGCTTATTGGTCAGTTTCTGCATAGGTTTGTACAGCGCCAAAAGGATCAGAAAACATCCCAATTCCGGCATCAACCATCCCCAAGTCGGATTTCCAGATAGGTAAATCGCCGTTGGACCATCCGCGCCACCGATCACCGCAACACTCGCCGCCTCCTGACTTGAAAATCGACCAGACGACAAGGCAAATAACAAAGGCTTCATAGCCGCATGTCCTAAAATACTGATTCCAGCAGTCGCAGATGCCGCAAATAACACATGTTTTTTTATGTTCCAAGCTTTCTTCATATTCGTTTTCTATGCTCCCTCTTTACTTCTGTCTACTTTACTTGTGATTCAAATGTGACTGAATCACTATTGCAAGGGCATTCATATGCTTATCCGTCGTCCCACAGCAACCGCCAAATATCTTTGGTGATAGATGATCATACAATCGTATCATATCATCTGCCAAGTCCTGGGGTGATGACGTTTCCACATGAGTACAACCATCCAGCGCTTCCGGCGACAGACAGGCAGCATTCGCCTGTATACCTTTAAAACGCCTATAAACCGTTTCTGTTTGATTACATTCTTGAGAGAGTGCCTTTTGAAGAATGATTGGATGTACACAATTCGTCATATAGCAAATAGGTGGTCTTTCTGTATACGCATCAATAGCGACAATCGCCTCATGAATGGATGTCCCGTCAATTAATCTGCCATCTTCTCGAATCATAAAGCTGATGATATAAGGTAGCCCCGTCTGCTCCATAGCCTTTGCCATGCCACAGGCCTCACTCAGCGCAGGCATAATGCCTGCATAAAGAAAATCCACACCTGCCTGAGAAAGTATATCTGCTTGCCAACTGTGAAACAACATCGCATCCTCCGGTGATAACACTTCAGTGGCTTTATAGGCATCTCCTTTGCATCCCATGAGACCACCTATGAAAATCGGACCCCTTCTATTTTTTCGAATCGCTTTCAAGAGTTTCACATTTTCAACGAGCACCTCTTGATCGTATTTAGACAGAGCGATACGCTCCTTATTGGCACGTCGCGTCGGTGTCGTCATCACAAATGGCAAATCGTATCTTTCAGCAATATCTATGTATTCATCAAATATAGAAGTCATCGCACCGACCGCTTTGGCATCATAAATCAGTCCTGCTAAATCCAAATGCGGGTCAAGTTTCAAACCGTATTCGTGTTTTATACGTTCGATAATGGCACCCTCCATCAATATGGCTGATGATTGCTCGAAAACTTCACAAAATGTCATTGTCATACCTCCAATTCTTATTGATAGGGTAAATCATTTAACTAAATGTTGCATCAGCAATGCCTTGTTTTTTGATAATCTCTTTCAACACCTCTGGTGCTCTTAATTCATAGAATTCCGGATACTCTGACACAGAAAACGTCAATGAAACCGTGGAGTAGCCACTTTTCACCGTATAGCGATTTACGCCCACACACTTGACCTTATTGCTCATAAGCATCCTAATAAATTTTGACTCATTCTCTCCGGATTTTCTGATTATAAAGCTTCTGAATTTTGTTCTATAATAGACACCCAAAGTAAAAGTTGCTACCGGGATATAACCAAATAAATACACAATATTCTCCAGCGTACTCAGCTTCACCTTGAAGTAGTACAGAACAAGGCTCTGTATAATAAATAGCACTAGGCCATTACCTAATGCATATTTGAATCTTTCTCTATTTTCGTTCATATAACCTCTTTATGCTATTTAAAATTTATATTTGCCTCTCCCTAATAACCTGCAAGTTTCCTTATAATCAAAATAAAGAGACCCACCCAGATCAATACAATAACGATGCCTGCCACATAGTTTTTAGACCTACTTTCACTTTTTGATCGCCTTGAAAGCGCCTCACACT
Source organism: Clostridia bacterium (assembly GCA_016938815.1). Classification (GTDB taxonomy): domain Bacteria; phylum Bacillota; class Clostridia; order Peptostreptococcales; family Acidaminobacteraceae; genus JAFGTX01. Next base: position 14,516 of record JAFGTX010000358.1, read on the forward strand.
CGGCTAGAATATCATCAGGTATGAGTTTGATGGCTAGTGCAATCCCAAGGGGCAGGAGTATCAAATCATCCAGATAGCCCAGCACTGAGATGAAATCCGGAATTAAGTCAATCGGACTTAAAGCATACCCCACGACTAAAATAAGAAGCAGCTTAACGAAAAAGCCAACGTCGTGTCGCTGGCTGGCTATAATCAGCACATCAATTTTACTTTTCATCATATGTGCAAACGCCTTGATTCTATCCATCCATTTTTTTGTTTTCATCACTCACAGCTTCCTTGTAAAACCTCATCTTCCAATTACAAATTCTACAATCACAAATAAAAGAAAAAACAATACCGTTGAAAACAAACTAATTATTAGAAAGACATCTTTTTCAGCTGATGGCCTATCCAAATCTTTTTGATTTTTATAGGTGCCAAAAAATCCCGTGGTAGCATTGATTTTTGATGCATCCGGATGATGCGAACTATTCACGGCATTAAAAAGACCACCCGACGGTAACATAGCACCATTGGTATACAATAAAGCTGAAAATATGGCAGACAGTAAAAAAACTGTAAAAAAAGTATCCGATAGTGAGCCATTATTCATCATCATTCTCCTCTACATCTAAGAAATCAATTGATCCAATATCACCACAATGACGTATGTGAATCCTATAAAAACAACAGTCGCCACAAGTGCCATACCGATAAAAGCTTCCATAACATTGTCTTCAAAAACTCTGCCACGCAAAGCCGAAAGAAAACCCAAAACAGAAAAATGGGATAGCGCATCAAACAGCTTCTCCTTACTTGGAAAAATCATTCGAATGACCTTTATATAGAAAATCGTTAGAGCTATAAGTAAGCCAATGGTCAATTTATGCATCATACATACTCCTAGGTAGATTTGTGAAATTATACTACCAATAGTTTACTACTAATTTTAGGCTTCTTCGCGTATTTTATGTAAATTTAAGGGATTTTTAATTATTTAACTGATGTACTGCGGCACGCTGATTTTCAAGAAATAGAAGTTCTTTCGCTTGATTTTGTTCCAGCCACAAAAGTTCATGGTCCGCCTCGCTTTCCATTTCCAAGTCTCTTTTATAAGTGCATTGATAGAAATGTCCTTCACTTTTCATATGCTGATCATAAGTCGTGGAATAAAAGAAGTATGATAAAACAGAAATTTTCCTGTCGATCTCAATCTCCATCGAAATTTCCTCTCGGAACTCCCTTACCAAACAGTCTTCCAATGTTTCATTTTCCTCCAAGCCTCCGCCTGGTAAAAAATAACCGGTACTGGTTTTGATTACCGCTAAATTTTGACGTTCGTCTAGTAAGAGTCCATAAGCACCGATTCGCTTCATATATGATTTGCCCTCTTCCGGCTGATTGATATAAGCCATAAAAAAATGCCCTCCTTAGTTTTTCTTTTGATCTTTATCCATTGTCTTCATAAAAGTATTGATGTCATTATATCTAGTCGTATCTTTCGAATTCACCCTATTAATCGGGTTAAACAGTCCGGGTATAGCACCAACAAAACCACTTGTCAGGACTATAGCCAGAATGCCACCCAGCAAGACAAGACCTACAAACAGTCCATCTGACATAATCATCCTCCTCGCACAGAGATCTATGTATACCTTCATTTCAGAAGCTACCGAACGGTTGGTAACTTCGAAACAAAGTATATATTTCTCACTAAAAAATCACTTAAAGAAAATGCCTCCCAGATTAATTAGGAATACAACGCCCATTGAAATTGCCAT
>JAFGTX010000359.1 GCA_016938815.1 Clostridia bacterium
ATATTCATTTGTTCACACAGTTGTTTGATCATATCTGCCGTAGTCATACAGCACCTCCATATTCTACTAAATTATATTATAAACCATATGGTTGATATGTACAATAAAATTACCAATATTCTCATAATTGCATAACCATAACAAAACCCACAACTCTACTCTAGAGTCATGGGCTATTGGGGTTTTATTTTTCATACTTCAATTTCAATGCCAGATTTAAAGCTTATCACGAAGTGTTCTTCGTACACCGTGACGTTTTGGATAAGCTTTCTTACGAGCGTGTCGTCATATAGCAGGGTGCGATATTTGTTCCTGCGGATAAATCCTATTAGTTCGTTGATCCGCTCATTCTCTCCACTTAAGGATGCATCTTCCACAAGAAGCATCTGCCGCTCTTCACGGAGCTTATCGATCTCGTCAGCAAGAAAATCGTAATCTTTCCCCTTGTTGGCAAGGTTTATAACTTCTTTCTGCTTCTCTTCAAGCAAGGCATTTATCTTTGAAATCTTATATTCTGTGGTGTCGCCAATTACCGCATGTATGTTTTCTTCCAGTGTTCTTATCATGTTATCTCCACCTGCAAGGAGTCTATTAATGGCAGTCATAACCGCATCATATAAATCTCCTTCTTTTACCGTGCGGTTCTTACACGTTTCAGGACCTTGCTCAATTCTCGTAACGCATCGCCATACAAACTCTTTTCTACCGCGTATATTCCAATACACTCGTCTGTAAATGTCCCCGCAATCCCCGCAGAAGGTTATGGTGCTCAAAGCGTATTTACTGCTATAGAGTCTTTTGTTTTTATCTGCCCCTGTGTAAATATTATTCCTGCGATGAAGTTCTTCCTGAGCCTGTAAAAAAAGTTCCTTTGGTATGATCGCCTCATGGCTATTTTCAACGTAATACTGTGGGACATGACCTTCATTCTTGACTCTTTTCTTTGTAAGAAAATCCACGGTGAAGGTCTTCTGTAAAAGGGCATCACCGATATATTTTTCGTTCAAGAGAATCTTCTTTATGGTTTCCGGTCGCCACCTTGGTTTTCCGGCAGCTGTTAAAATACCATCCTTCTCAAGATCCCTACCAATGCCTGCTAGGCTTTTGCCTTCAAGGTATTCTCTGTAAATGCGCTTTATGATTTCAGCCTCTTCAGGAACAATGACCAAGTTGCCTTCATCATCTTTTGTGTACCCCATAAAACGATTGTGGTTGACCTGAACTTTCCCCTGTTGATATCGATATTGAAGTCCAAGCTTTACGTTTTGGCTGAGCGACTGGCTTTCTTGCTGCGCGAGGGATGCCATAATGGTAAGCAGCACCTCTCCCTTGGCATCCATAGTGTTGATGTTTTCCTTCTCGAAAAATACGGAGATGTTCTTATCCTTGAGCTGCCTAATATACTTTAGGCAATCCAGGGTGTTCCGGGCAAATCGACTGATCGACTTTGTAATCACCAGATCGATGTTCCCCTCCATACACTCATCAATCATACGGTTGAACTCTTCTCGTTTTTTCGTGTTCGTGCCTGAAATGCCGTCATCTGCAAATATGCCTGCAAACTCCCATTCAGCATTTTTC
>JAFGTX010000360.1 GCA_016938815.1 Clostridia bacterium
ATATTCCGTGTCAGCATCGGATAATTCCTAAAATTGTATCACAAATCTAAAGCATCATCAAGCCGTCCATCGAAATGGATGGCTAATTGAGAGATTGTTAAACTCCAATTTCTAATTGGCATAGTCCACTTCTTTTGAGCATTTTGAATCCCCATATAAAGTAGTTTTAGCAAGCTCTCATCATTTGCAAATGCACCTTTGGTTTTAGTGAGAGTTCTGAATTGGCGATGTACCGATTCAATGATATTGGTGGTGTATATGACTCTACGGATATCTTCTGGATATTTGAAATATACAGATAAATTATCCCACTTATTTCTCCAAGATTGAAAGACGATAGGATATTTTTTACCCCATTTTTCTTCGAGTTTATCGAGCTCAAACTCAGCTTCTTCTTTGGTGAAAGCTTGATAGACTGATTTGAGTTCATGAGCAAATTGTTTTTGATAAGCGGAGCCCACATATTTGAGGCTGTTACGGATTTGATGGACGATACAAAGTTGAACTTCTGTATCAGGAAAAACTGAGTTTATGGCTTCTGGAAACCCTTTAAGCCCATCAACTGAAGCAATGAGAATATCTTTTACTCCACGGTTTTGCAAATCAGTGAGAACCTGTAGCCAGAACTTAGCACCTTCGCTCTCGTTCAAATAGAGTCCAAGTACCTCTTTCTTCCCATCGACTCTAACGCCTAACACGGTGTAAAATGCTTTTGAGATGTAACGACCATCCTCTTTGACTTTGTAATGAATCGCATCAAGAAAGACAAAGGGGTATACAGCCTCCAGAGGGCGAGCTTTCCACTCCTGAAGCATCGGTATGATTTTGTCAGTAACTGCACTTATAGTGGCTTTGGAGAAGCCTACACAGTAAAAATCCTCAATGTGCTTAGCTATCTGAGAGTAACTATTGCCAAGTGCAAAGAGAGAAAGGATTTTTTCTTCAATTTCGCTGGTCATACTTGTTTGGTTTTTCTTGACAATCTCTGGCTCGAAACTGCCATTGCGGTCCCTTGGAACATCAAGTTCAAATGTTCCGTGGTCGCTCTTCATGGTCTTTGAGTTGTAGCCATTTTTTCTGTTTCTACTAAGGTCTTGTGAGAGGTGTGAATCTATCTCAGCCGCAAGCGCGGCTTCAGTGAGCTGTTTGATTAAAGAGCCTAAAGCTCCATCAGAACCACCAATACTTTTACCAGCTTTTATATCACGAGCAAATTGCTCTACGTCTACTTCTATTTTCATATGTCGTTCCTTGAGTAAATATAATTTTACCCGATTGACACGGAATTATGAACGGTCCC
>JAFGTX010000361.1 GCA_016938815.1 Clostridia bacterium
AAAATGGATTTCGACGATAGGTGACGGTTACAATACCTTATCACCAATCCTTTACGAAGATGGTTACATCTACACCGGTTCTGGTCCTAATGCCTCAAATGAAGGCCGATATGTCGGCATCAAAGTTCAAGACCTAGACCCAGATTCAGCAACAGAAGAAAATGCACCTGTATGGAAACATGAATCAAATAGCGGCTACTACTGGAGTGGTGGTGCCATTGTTGACGGTGTGATTGTTTTTGCAGGCGACGACGGACAACTGGTTTCAGCAGACCTAAAAACAGGTCAAGAAGTAGATACCTTGGCGCTTGGTGGTCAAATCAGAAACAGTGTTGTTTACGATTCGGAAAGCGGTAAACTCGTTATAGGAGCGAAAAATTCCAAAGTACATGCAGTCGAGCTGAAAACCGACGGTTCATTTGACGATGCCACCTATATGACGGCTGATTTACCGGCACAAAGTACTTCACCGGTCATTGTCTATAACGATAGAGTATACATCGGTTCAGGACAAATGAGTCAAGGTAGTATCACCGTACTTAATCTTAATGACCTGTCAGAAATCTATACTGCCAATGTGGGAAGCGGAGGTATACAAGGCGGCCTACTTGCGACAACTGCCTATGGCACAGATGCCAACAAGCATCAAATTAATATTTACTTTACACGCAACAGTAACCCTGGCGGTTTGTATATGATTACCGACTACGAAGGCAATACGGCAGCGCCTGAAGTCACGGATATTTACATCCCAACAGACAAGAACTACTGTCTTTCATCACCAATCGCCGATAAAGATGGCAGTATCTACTACAGTAATGATAGCGGTTACTTGTTTGCATTATCATTTGAAAAAGAAATTGTTTTAGATGAATTAGATGCTTACTGGTCATCCTACAGAAAAAATACCAACAACATGGCCTTGTTGGATATTAAATTACCTGAGAATCAAGCTCAAGCCATAGAGGCATGGAAAGAGAAATTATCTCTGGATTGGAGCGCGATTTCTACGCCACTGATTGTTGAAGATAAAGTCTATGTCGTTTGTGGTAAAACACTGTCGGTCTTTGATAAAGACGGCAACACGCTCAACAGCATGACACTTGAAGGCTCTACAAGCTGGTATGCAAGCTTTTTAGCTTCAGGTGGCGGTTTAATCTATGCCCATATCGGCAACGGAAAAATTCAGGCTGTAGATGCTAAAACCTTAGAATCAAAATGGATTTCAACAATAGGTGATGGTTACAACACCTTATCACCAATCGTTTATAAAGAGGGTTACATCTATACAGGATCTGGTCCAAATGCTTCTAATGAAGGCGCTTATGTCGGCATCAAAGTTCAAGACAAAGATCCTAATTCAGGAACCGAGGAAAATACA
>JAFGTX010000362.1 GCA_016938815.1 Clostridia bacterium
AAAGTAGCTATTGAAGCATTACAGGAACGAGAGACATTAGCCGAACTATCGAAGAAGTACGGTATCCATCCGAACCAGATAACTCGTTGGAAGAAAGAATTTCTTGAAAGAGCACCGCAGTTGTTTGATAAGGCCCAGGTTCCGGAAGACCATGACAAGGAGATGGAAAAGATGTTTGCCAAAATCGGCCAGTTGGAGATGGAACGTGACTATTTAAAAAAAAACTTAAAGAAGCTGGGGCTATGACAGAACGGCTCATGATGGTTAATCGTAAAGAACCTTTGAGTATCCGTCGCCAGTGTGATCTTGTAAGTGTTAGCCGGGGTAGTTTTTATTACAAACCACTTGGTGAGACAGAAGAAAATCTGCATATAATGCGGCTAATGGATGATCATTACATGGAGCGGCCAAGTGAAGGAGTCATTCGCATGAGAGATTTTCTTTTTGCTCTTGGTATTGTAGCTAATCATAAGCGCATAAGAAGGTTATTGAGATTGATGGGTATAATGGCCATCTATCCCAAGAAGAACCTTAGTCGCCTTGGTCAGGCAAAATACATCAGACCCTATTTGCTGAGAGATCTCAAAATTACCAGGCCAAACCAGGTATGGGCCATTGACATTACCTACATTCCGATGCCAAAAGGCTTTCTTTATCTGACAGCCATTCTAGACGTTTACAGCCGTTTTGTTGTCGGCTGGGGCATATCCAATAGCCTAGATGCTTCCTGCAGCCTGAACGTAACAAAAGAGGCTATCCAGCGATATGGGAAGCCTGAGATAATCAACTCGGATCAGGGGAGTCAGTTTACCTGTCATGAATGGATCGAACTTCTTGAGAAGGAAGAGATAAAGATAAGCATGGATGGCAAAGGCAGGGCTATTGATAATATCTTTATTGAAAGATTCTGGCGTTCAGTCAAATGGGATTACGTTTACATAAAGGTCCCTGCTGATGGACTTGAATTGTACAGCGGGCTTAAGGATTACATGGATTACTATAACACTCAGCTTTGCCACCAGGGAATTGATCATCAGATCCCGGCGAGCTTGTACAAGTCTGTAGCATGATATTAACAGAAAATGAAGATATTAACAAAAGAAAAAAGTAACCAAAAAAGAAAATGTGTTAATAACCAGAATAACTCTGCGAGTTATTTCCGGTTATGTAACACT
>JAFGTX010000363.1 GCA_016938815.1 Clostridia bacterium
AACTCATGGTAATCGAGGGCGGCTTGGCGGGAATCGGGCGGAGGGTTAGACATGGCTACAGATTCAGGTGAAGGTGTTTTAAGCCAAGCATTATGCCACGTAAAGAATGCCCCAGTGCCAGTCAAAAGGACAGGATCCTCAACAGGCCAATCAAACGCAGCCACTGCGTCCGCATCACAAGCCGCTTCCATGCAAACGCAATAGCGCCGAACACGAATCTCGGCACGAATTCGATCCCACAACCTTGGCAGCTATTGATTACATTCTTGACGATTCATCCTCATAACCTTAGGCTGGCTAACTGCACAAGACATGAGATAAAAAGCATGAAAAACGGACGGTTACATCAAATAGAAACTAATTGGTTGGCGGAGTTCACCTATTATTATGCCGTCTAAATTACGTTAGCCAGTCAAAGGAGAGCATATGCCATCTTTAGATTTTGAAACAGAAAAGCAAGAGTTTCTTGATTACTATAACGAAAATCACGGCTTGCTAGATGGCGCAAAGAATTCCTTTATTGCTTTGCTTAACTCTTTAATCAGAGGTTCAAGTATAGTGGCTTTATCGAAAATTGAAGGGCGAGTAAAAGATAAAGATGAATGCGTCAAAAAGTTTAGTCGAAAATACCGGACAGCTCTTGAGACTGAAGGAAATGAATACAAAATAATTGACCACATAACAGACTTGATTGGTTTGCGTGTTGTCTGTTTGTATGAAGATGATATTAAAAAGATAAAAGAGCTACTTTGCGAACACTTCGACGTAATCGATATTGCCGATAAAATTGCTCAAATAGAAAATACAGAGAACTCATTCGGATATAAAGGTCTCCACCTAGACTTGAAACTCAATGGTCAGCGCAGGCCCCTTCCCGAATATTCTCAATACGTTGATTTCAGTTTCGAAGTTCAAATTAGAACTATCATTCAAGACTCTTGGAGCGTTTTAGATCACAAAATAAAATACAAAAAATCCATACCGAACAATCTTAAGAGGAGAATTAACTCGCTCGCAGCATTGTTTGAGGTTGCCGATCGCGAATTTAGGGAAATTAGAAACGCTACGGAAGAAAGCATTAGAGTTGAAGATTTGAGTCAAGAACAACTCAGCCAAGAAACGGATCAAATTGAAGTTGAGGGGGTAAATCCTAAGTTCACATTCTCCCCACTAAACGCATTTAGCTTTCTAAAGATTGCTAATCATTTCTTCAACGATTTTAAATTCGAACCTCACAAGGTTGATGGTTTCACCGAAGAAATAGTTTTGTTGAAGCCTAATATAACTAGAGGTAAATTTAATTTTTACATGCGAGAAAATATATCCACAGTTAAGAAATACAAGGAATATTTCGAAAATAATTATTCAGGCGATACATTAAACCCGTATACGGTGATTAGGCATTGCCTGTATTTAGGCGACAAAGATATTTTCTCAACACTGCTAACAAATGAGGCCTCGTCAACGTTTGAAAGATGGTTGGCAGCCCGCGTAGGTACGATTAGCGAAGCGTAATCGTACGCATGATGATTTAATACTACACCTTGCTTAATCGCCCGGGACCGGACACTTAATCACCACATGGCATATGGACACGCCCAACTATCGTCGCGTCT
>JAFGTX010000364.1 GCA_016938815.1 Clostridia bacterium
CTCCATAATATTCCCTATATTTTGTAACCGTATTGCGGACATCCCCTAGAATTTCATTACTCTGATCGATGGCTTCATCGATGCAGCGCACAAAGCAAGCATCATGCAATTGGTCCTTGGCCGCTGCTATTAATCGAGATAGATGCTGCAACTGGCTTTCTCTCGCACTTAGAACCTCTTCCAGCAGATGGTTGATCTCTTTTTCTTTTTCAATATGATAAACCACCTTGGAATAATTCATCAGTTTTTCGTTGGCCGATTTGGATTGTAGCTTTTTATTTTCCAGATGGTTCAGCAAGTTCATTAAATCCGTGACATCCGTAAAAGCGATAATATAGCCTATGTTATGATCCTTTTCAACCATGGGTGTCATCTTGTAGCTAAAATAATATTCTTCGCCATCCTCTATAAATTGAATGTAGTCCTTTTGCTGATAACGGGATTTCCGCACCGCTTCTCCCGAAAATATGGCTTCAACATCACTCAAATAAAGGCACTCTGTCTCCTTAAAAAAAGCGGCATTCTTCGCAGCGTTATTCCTATAGACCAGTTTATAAGTGCTGTCTACCACAAAGATATAGTTAAGGCCCACATCACCGGTCTTGTTGAAGGCCAAAAGCGTAAATGACGATTCATGACCTGTAAGAAATTGCACGTCGATGTAGGCAGTCATTAGAATGAGCAGCATGCCTTCTGCATAGTCCACTGCAGGATTTGCAGCCGTCACAATAAGGCTGTATACCAGCCCAGGGACAATCAACAAAAGCACATGACGCAGAATCAAGAGTCGCTTTTCGACAAAAGCCTTCTGTTTATGCAGTTCTATAGCAGCTCCAATGATCAGAGCTGCCATTTCCACGGCCAAAAAAACCTGATAAACATCGGTATAAACGACATCATGAAAATCACCCCTTTGAATAAAGAGCTGTAACCCTGAAAAAAACAAAACCACCAAGCAAAGAAAAACAGTTCTTCCCGCTTTCATCCACCGCTCTACATAACGGTTAAAAAATAAAATGGCATATAGCATCAGGAGGCATCCCATTTCAATATTCCTCAATACCAAGGCAATGTCAACTGCAGGTATGACCGCTTCAATGGTCCTCAAAATGGCAAAAGTCACAATCAGCCCCAGTGCCGTGTATATGTTCAAAATATCCGATGTTCTATTCTTCCTGTAATGGCAATAGGCCATGCTTGCAATTGCAAGCACAGCTAAAATCGTCATTACCAAAACATCAAAAAATTGATAATATGTATAATACCTGCCGTCCCCCATAATATTCCCCTCTATCTTTTTTATACACGAATCAGTAGTCACTTGGAAGTGCCAAAGGGCACTCGTTAAAACGGGACAAAACCATTTCTGATTTTATCCCGCTAGTTGTTCCTTTATGACTATTCTTCATCTTTCTTTGGTGCCTCTTTATCCTGTGCCTCTTCCTTTTTCTTAGGTGGCTCACTCGATTTTGCCAATTCTTTTAGGCGCTTGTCCACTTTGTAGAAGACCGATCCACGTGGGTAATTGCCATTCTTGTTGGCCACACCCGCTTTGACACCAGTAAGGATTTCAATCCCCTGTTCGATATGCTCAATCGCGTAGATTGAGAACATGCCTTTTTCGACCGCTTCTCTCACTTCACCACACAGCATGAGGTTCCTCACATTTTGATGTGGAATCATGACCCCTTGCTCGCCATTAAGACCTTTCAGCTTACAAACCTTGTAAAAACCTTCAATCTTTTCGTTAACGCCACCGATTGGCTGAATCTCACCGCGTTGGTTAACGGAACCTGTAACGGCAATCGACTGATTGATTGGCACGCCTGAAAGGCTAGATAGGATTGCATAAAGTTCGGTACTAGATGCACTATCCCCATCAATGATGGAGTAAGATTGTTCAAATACGATACCCGCAGTCATCGCCAGTGGCTTGTCTTTTGCAAAACGATCTCCAAGGAAACCAGTTAAAATCATCACGCCTTTGTCATGGTGGCTACCACTTTGTCGCGCCTCGCGTTCGATATTAACAACACCAGCACGTCCTTTATATGTCGATACGGTAATCTTACTTGGTTTACCGAATCGATACTGTCCAGAACCGGTTACAGCCAAACCGTTAATTTCTCCAACTTTATAACCCGCTACGTCGATGAGGTAAGTGCCATCTTCAAACATTTCAAATACTTTTTCTTCATATTTATTGCTTCTGTATTGAATTTCTTCTAAGGCCTTCACGACATGATCCGGTCTTACAAGGCGTGAATTGTATATCTCAGCCCATCGGTCCGCTTCGTAAAGCACATCCACCAACTTGTTAAGATGTGCACTCAACTTATCTTGATCGTCTGCCAAGCGTGAACTGTATTCGATAATCTTGGCAACCGCTTTTTTGTCAAAATGTTTCAAGTTGTCCTTTTCGCAATGTTTCGCGATAAAACGGGACATCTTGCTGATATTCTCTTTATTACGTTCCATTTCCACATCGAAATCCGCCATGACCTTAAATAACTTTCTGAACTCTTCATCATAATTGTAAAGCATATGATAGGTATAAGCATCACCGATGACGATGATTTTCACATCCAGTGGAATCGGCTGTGGCTTTAGGGTTGTGGATACAATCGAACCCGTTTGCGAACCAATAGATTCAATAGAAATCTCCTGATCCAGCAGCGCGCGTTTCAAACCTTTCCATGCGTATGGGATGGTTAAAATATCTTTAGCTAAAATAATCAAATAACCACCATTGGCTTCATGAAGAAGGCCTGGTTTAATTTGAGTGAAATCCGTTTTCATAACCCCCAACTCATTGCGGTATTCGATGCTACCGAGCAAGTTGTAATAAGTCGGATTGGACGCGAAAACGATTGGCGCATGGTCTACTTCGCTGTTGTCGATGAAGAGGTTCATGCGATAGCGATTAAAGAAAGATTCTGTGTCCTTCATTTGGAACATGGCGAGCGGATTCGCTTGTTGTTCCTGTTCTTGATCCCCTCTGAATTGTTCCACGTGTTCAACGATATCTTCTATTAAAGCATCAATGTAGTCCTTCACTTCTGAATTATCTTTGTATTTCTCTCTCAAGTTCATGAAGTGGAAGCTGACTACTCGGCGTCCCATACGCTCTTCCAAGTTCTTTATTTTGCGTCGGAGTTCATCTTCTTCAAAGCGGAGCTTGTTGAACAAGTCAACCGTTTCAATGCTCAACTTATTGGAGTTGCCTCTCAAAGTTTCATACTCTTCATCGGAAATGGCACGGTATTCCTCTTCACTCATCGGTTCTCCGTCTTTCAGCGGAATGCTCACAAGACCCTTTTCCGTTTGGCTGAATCGGAAACCGTATTCAGCACCGATATCATTGAGTTCATTGATGATATTCTGATTATTCACATTGTATTCTTGAACCAAACCAGATTTTGCATTTTCATAATCCTTGCTGGTGAAAACATTTTCGATTTCTTTTCTCAGGAAATTGATGATTTTCTCGATTTGTTTGATGAATTCTTTTGCTGTACCCGTTTCCACGCTAATCGCCAGTGGATTATGGGCATTCTTGAAGTTGTTGACATAGATCCAGTCCTTCGGTGCATCCTCTTTGATGGCTTTCTCTTCCGTAATCAGCCTAACATAACTGTTACGTCCAGAACCCCAGTTACCTGATACGTAAATGTTGTAGCCACGCTTACGCATACTGAGTCCAAAATCCAGTGCACGAGAAGCTCTGTCTTGCCCAATAACCCCCTGTAGAGGAATAAGTTCTTCGGTACTTTCAAAATTCAAATCTTCTAATTTACAACCGCAACATAATTGATCGTTTGACAATTTACAAGTCTCTTTTGCGTTCATCTCTTCCACCTCTTTAGTTAGTTCATCCTGCTGTCTTATCTGACTTCCTAGTAAATATACCCTATGATAATGCCACTACACTTATAAATTTCAATAATTCTTTCGTTTTTCCTCTTATTTTTCAATAATATTTTCAAA
>JAFGTX010000365.1 GCA_016938815.1 Clostridia bacterium
ACCAATTCTCTAAGGATGGCGTGGCTGGGAACGATGTCGATGATTTTGATCGTATTAATCAGCTTATTAAGCTGTTTTTTTATTTGCTCCAGCATCTGCTCATCGCCGGTTACGCCGATGGTCATACGGGATATACCAGGTGTCTCCGTTTCACCGACGGAGAGTGAATCTATATTGTAGCCTCTTCGGCTGAAGAGACCGGCGATTCTACTTAGAACGCCTGCGTGGTTTTCAACCAGTAATGAAATGATATGCTTATCCATTTTAACCTCCTACAAAGTATCAAATTCCGAATCGACAACGCATTCAACAAATACAGGTCCTTTTTCTGAAAGAGCCTTTTTGAATGTCTCTTCCAACATATCGTTGGAGGTAATACGATAGCTTTTGATGTCATATGCGGAAGCAATCTTAATGAAATCTGGATTTTTTGTGAAATCTACACCAAATGTTTTACCTTTTCCATAGGCCTTATCCTGAAGTTCACGTACCATGCCCAGACGGTTGTTGTTGAATACCAAAACCATCATAGGCAACTCTAGTTCTGATAAGGTGCCGAGTTCGGACATAAACATTTGAAAACTGCCATCCCCCATAACGCTGATAACTTGCTTAGCCGGTGTGCCAATTTTAGCGCCGATGCCTGCTGATAAACTATAACCCATGGTACCAAGGCCACCTGAAGTGAAAAAGCGTCGTGTGCCTAAAAATTCAAAGTTTTTAGCAGCCCATATTTGATTCTGCCCGACATCGGCAGTCATGATGGCACTTTCCTCTGCGATACGCGACAGAACGCGTAGTGCTGTTTTAGGATTGACCGTTTTTGAAGCTTCTAGGGTGATCACTGTATTGGGCACTTTCATTTCAGAGATTTCTTTAAGCCATTTAGACTGGGAAAGTACAGGTGTCTTATCCATCAATTTTTTCAAGATGGCGTAGGCGTCCCCTACGACAGGTATGTGATGCTCAACGATTTTTCCGATTTCAGCTGGGTCAATGTCAATGTGAACGACGTCTGTAGTCGGTGCAATGGCTTTAAAATTCAGGGTGGCGCGGTCGCTCATTCTGGCGCCAACGATGAGTACCAAATCGGATTTATTTAAAACCGCTTGTGCTAATTTGTTGCCGTGGAAACCGACCATGCCGACGTAAAGTTCTGAATCCATAGGCATAGCTCCGATGCCCATGAGGGTATTGACCACAGGCACATTTGTCTTCTTGCTGAATTCGCAAAGCAATTCTTCAGCGTTGCTTTGTATGATACCACCACCAGCGTAGATCAATGGTCGCTTGGCTTTTTTCAGACTTTGAACGATTTTCTTAAGTTGACCGTCATGGCCTTGAGTCGTCGGTTTATAGCCTAGAATCTGTGGTTCTTTTGGTACGCGGTAGGTCGTGTGGGCATCGAAGATATCTCTTGGAATATCGATGAGCACAGGACCGGGTCTGCCTGTTGAAGCGATATAGAAAGCTTCCTGTAAAATAGGAATCATTTGGTTTGGATCTTTTACCAAGTAATTGTGTTTGGTAAAGGGTTCTGTAGCACCTGTGATATCTGCTTCTTGAAAGCTGTCTTTACCAATCATGGGTGTGCTGACCTGCCCTGTGATGATGACCATGGGAATAGAGTCCATATAGGCAGTTGCGATGCCTGTAATTAAATTGGTAGCACCAGGACCTGATGTTGCGATACACACACCAGTGGTTTTTTTAGCACGACTATAACCGCTGGCCATATGGGCAGCGGATTGCTCGTTACGAACCAGAACGTGTTCTATAGTGGATGTTCTCAGTGACTCATATAAAGGTAATACGGCACCACCGGGGTATCCGAATACATGCGTAATGTCTTTTGTTTCTAGATATTGAACAATAGCATCTGAGACTTTCATTTTATTCCCCCCTAATCATGAATGTTCGTCTGCTGCTTTTACGAAGTTTACCGGACCTTGTAAAAGGCAAATTACTTATTTAACCTATAAAAAACAAACCTGCTTTTGGGCAGGTTTTTATGTTAAATTGCTACTATATTAGCAAATTATATGACGATGGTCAAAGGCTTTTTTTATAAAGACTCTAATTTTTGTGTAACTTCTTGTACAAAAAGAAATTTGTATAAATTCAAGTATGTTATAATCATTATGGCAATAAAAGAAAAAATAGGAAAGTAGGGTATACAATGACAAAAAAGTTTCTTTTAATGATGTTAGTTATCTCATTTACTATGGTGTTAGGATTCAGTTTTGCTGAGGAAGTATTGAAGATTTATGTAGATGAGGAAGCCTTATCACCGACGGCAGTTGTAGAAACGGTTGATGGAAGCGCTTTTCTTCCTCTTTGTCCAACACTTGAGGCAATGGGCTTTTATGTAGAAGCAAGTGAAGAAGCAACATATATAGGTTCGCGTTATGATATGACTTTTCGCTTTGAAGTGGCAAATCAAGCGGCCATCGTGAACGGCGAAGCAGTCACGCTGGATTTAGCGCCGATTCAAATTGATGGAACGGCCCATATACCAGTAGAAGTGATTAGCACCTTGTTGAATGGTAAAGTGATTTGGGATCACCAAGAAGACAAGCTAAACATAGTGACTGGTCAAGGACAGCTGTTTCCAGTAAAAAAAGGGAATAAGTTCGGTTTTGTCAATGAGAAAGGTGACGTGGTTATCGATTTCAATTATCAGGATGCTTCGTATTTTTGGGGAGAACTGGGTTTCGTCAAGAAGTCGAGTGGCAAATGGAATGGTATCAACCGAGAGGGAGAACTTGTGGAGCCCTTTGACATCAACTATGTCTTGGATGGTATTGGTACAAGAATGCCTTTGACGGGGCGTGAAAGAACGGTCGCGGTCAACAGAGATGCAGAAGATGGCGGAATGAGCCGTGTTGGCTGTTATAATCCTAAAGGGGAGCTGGTTATCCCATTTGACTATACGGACATTTCACGATTCAATAATGGTATTGCGATAGGAACATATGCCATCAATTACTATGGTAGGCCGGAGTCGGAAATTAAACCACCACTGGAAACTGTGTTGACGGACACGGGGAAAATCATTACATCTAATAGGTGGTCTTATTATCGACCAGTCTATGAACCGGGTAATCTTTTCAAAATTTCCGATCTAATGGGTGGCGGCGGCTTTGGCTATATCAACTTGGAAGGAAAGGTCATCGTGGAGCCGAAATATTATTCTTATGGCTTTCAAAATGGGATTGCCGACGTAGGGCCATCGAGCAATAAAAAGGCGCCTATGGATGCCACTGGAAAGTTTCTGACCAAATTCAAGTATGGCGATGTCAATGGTCTTGGCGAGGGTGCTATTTCTTATACTTATGATTGTCGCAAGTATGGCTTGATGGATTATGAGGGACATGAATTTTTAAAACCGACCTATGACTATATTCAGGCGTTCAGCGAAGGACTTGCCCAAGTCGGTATCGGTAACGAAGTAGGTTATATCAACCCTCAAGGTCAAGTGGTGATTCCATTGATTTATGAGCACAACTCTCAGTTTAATGATTTTAAGGACGGTGTCGTTAAGGTGATGAAGGATGGTAAATCGGGTCTGATCAACAAGGCGGGCGAAGTCATCGTACCATTGATCTACCATCAATACGCACCATTCAAATTTGACCATGGTTTGGCTGTTGTCATGTTGGACTATGACCGTCAGGGGGTTATCAATTTATATGGTAAGCAAATCGTCCCTTGTGAGTATGATGACATCACTTTAAGAAACGGATATATTATCGCCAAGAAAAATCAGAAATTTGGCTGTTTCGACCATTTGGGTAACGAGATTATCCCATTCATTTATGATGAAATGTACTAAAATTTCATGGTAAGCCTGTTGACGTCTATTCATTTTTACGCTATAATCCATAGTAATTGTATAGATTGTGCAATGAAGAGGAAGAGTACGAGATCAAACTTTTTAAGAGAGTCAGTGGCTGGTGAAAACTGATAAAGTAATGTCTGTGGAAAATCACCTCCGAGCTAATGTCGTGAATCACAGTAGCGCATTCGGTTTAAAACCGTTATCATTAAAAGAGAGGTCGTCTTAGATTAGTTTAATAATCGAGACCGCAACTTGGGTGGTACCGCGGAAACAAAATGTTTATTCGTCCCTAGATTAGGTAAACTAATCTAGGGACTTTTTTAATTTTTGAACACAAATTATATCTTAAAAACAAGCCGGTCAAGCCGGATTGATAGAAAGGGGAAAAAACATGTATAAAGAGTTATCGAATGCTCCGATCAAAGATACAGAAGCGCGTGTCCGTAGCTATTGGGAGGAGATTGACTTACTACACAGAAGTATTGAAACAAGAGCAGACGGCAAATCGTTTGTATTTTATGATGGTCCGCCGACAGCAAATGGCAAGCCGGGTATCCATCACGTTATCGCAAGAGCTCTAAAAGACTCCGTATGTCGCTACTGGACAATGAAGGGTTATAATGTAAAGAGAAAAGCAGGCTGGGATACACATGGTCTGCCTGTTGAAATTGAAGTAGAAAAGCGTCTTAAGCTTAATAACAAAACAGAAATCGAAGAGTACGGTATCGAAAACTTCAACCAAAAATGTAGAGATTCTGTATTTGAATATGAGGCAGTTTGGAGAGACCAAACCCAGCGTATGGCCTATCTAATCGATCTTGACGATCCATACATCACACTGGATAACAACTTCATTGAAACCGAGTGGTGGATTCTTGATAAGTTCTTCAAGGAAGGTTATATCTACGAAGGTCACAAGATTCTACCTTACTGTACAAGATGTGGTACAGGTCTTGCTTCTCATGAGGTAGCTCAAGGTTACCAAGAAATCAAGACGGTTACTGTATACGTCAAGTTCAAACGCAAAGACGTAGATGAGTATTTCCTAGTATGGACGACAACACCTTGGACACTTGCTTCAAACGTTGCTTTGACAGTGAATCCAAATGAAACTTACTTGAAAATCAAGCACAACGACGAAGTGCTTTATGTAGAGAAGACATTGGCGCCACAAGTCGTAGGTGGCGAGTATGAAGTCCTTGAAGAAATGAAGGGTAAAGACATGGAGTACATGGAGTACGAACAGTTGATGCCTTTCGTTCCTGCAGATAAAAAAGCTTTCTTTGTGACTTGTGCAGACTATGTTACTGTAGAAGACGGTACTGGTATCGTTCATACAGCACCTGCATTTGGTGAAGACGACTACAATACAGGTAGAAGATACGACTTGCCGGTATTACAACCAGTTAACGAAGACGGTAAATACGTGACAACACCTTGGGAAGGCAAATTTGTTATGGATGCCGACCCTGAGATTGTAGAGTGGTTGGCTGAAAACGGCAAACTTTATAGAAAACAAAGAATGGATCACAACTATCCACACTGCTGGAGATGTAAGACGCCACTTCTATACTATGCAAAACCAAGCTGGTATATCGAAATGACGAAACTTAAAGATTTGTTAATCGAGAACAACAACTCGGTAAACTGGTTCCCTGACTATGTCGGTGAGAAACGTTTTGGCAACTGGTTGGAAAACTTGAACGACTGGGCGATTTCTCGTTCGAGATATTGGGGTACACCACTTAACATTTGGCGTTGTGAATGTGGCCACATGGATACAGTAGGTTCTAGAGCAGAACTTGCAGAAAGAGCGATTGGAGATTTCAAAGCAGAAGAAATCGAATTACACAGACCATACGTGGACGATTTCAAATTGAAGTGTGACAAGTGTGGCGGCGAAATGCACAGAGTGCCTGACGTTATTGACTGTTGGTTCGACAGTGGATCGATGCCATTTGCACAACACCACTACCCATTCGAAAACAAAGAAGAATTCGACCAATTGTTCCCAGCGGACTTCATCTGTGAAGGTATCGACCAAACAAGAGGTTGGTTCTACTCCTTGCTTGCCATTTCAACTTTTGTCATGGGCAAGTCACCATATAAGAACGTACTGGTTAATGATTTGATTCTTGACAAAGACGGCAAAAAAATGTCCAAGTCGCGAGGCAACACAGTAGATTCATTTGAACTATTTGATAAATACGGCGCCGACGTCGTGAGATGGTACTTATACTATGTATCACCAGCTTGGACACCAACAAGATTCGATGAAGAGGGTCTTAAAGAAGTTGATTCTAAATTCTTTAGAACCGTTAAAAATGTATACAACTTCTTCACACTTTATGCCAATACAGACGGTATCAACGTCGCTGATTTCCATATTGACGAAAAGGAAAGACCAGAGCTTGACAGATGGATTCTATCTAAGCTTAATAACCTTGTAAAAGGTGTTAGAGAAGACATGGAAGTATACGATACGACTAAAGCGGTTAGAAAGATTCAAGAATTCGTGTCGGAAGACCTTTCAAACTGGTACATCAGAAGATCGAGAAGAAGATTCTGGGCGGAAGAGCTTACAGATGATAAAAAAGCGGTTTACCAAACAACTTTCGAAGTGCTTGTTGCCGTTATGAAGTTAAGTGCGCCATTTGCACCATACATCAGTGAGGAAATCTACAGAAACTTGACTGGTGAAGAGTCTGTACATGTGGCTTACTTCCCAGAAGTTGATGAAGCTCTTATTGACGAAAAAGTAGAGAACAAGATGGACCTTGTTAGAAACATCGTTGGTCTTGGTAGAGGCGCTAGAGAATCGGTTAAGATCAAAGTTAGACAACCACTTCAAAAAGTACTGGTTGATGGTGCTTATGAAGCGACAATCGGTGACTTAGTACCGCTAATCCAAGAAGAGCTTAACGTAAAAGAAGTGGAATTCGCTCAAAACTTGGCAGAATACATGAACTTCAGCTTGAAGCCAAACTTCAGAGCCCTTGGCCCTGTACTTGGTGGCAACATGGGTCTTTTCGGGAAGAAATTGGGTGAACTGAATGCTAACGAGTGGGTACCAAGAGTACAAGCTGGCGAAAGCATTACGGTAGACTTGAACGGTGAATCGTTCACAGCGACTGAAGAACATCTTCAAGTGAACATTGCCGCTAAAGAAGGCTTTACAGTGAATATGGAAAACAACATCTTTGCAATCCTTGATACAACGCTTAATGAAAGACTTGTACACGAAGGCTATGCAAGAGAATTGATTTCTCGTGTTCAGCAAATGAGAAAGAACAACGACTACGAAATGATGGACAATATCAAGATTCTTTACCATGCAGATGACGAGTTTGCAGCAGGTATTGAGGCCTTCACTGAGTATGTAAAATCTGAAACATTGGCGATTGAACTTGTGAAAGCAAGCGATGCAGCGGGTGTAGACGGTGAAGTATACAGCTTGAATGACCACGACGTTAAGTTGTATGTAGAGAAAATGTAAAGATTCAAACCATGCAGCATAGGACCAAGCGGTTCTATGCTGTTTTTTTATGGAAATCCTTTAAAATCAGTACTTATACCTAAACGGACGTTGTCTTTGCCTGAGGGGTTAAAGATGGTAGAATAGAACTATATAATGAAGTGTTCTAGGAGGACGGACAAATTGAACGACTTGTTCCTGTGAAGGAGATTGCATCCAAGGGATTTGGTAAATTTTTATGGGGCGGTCGCCAAGTCGTTATGGGCAAAACTCCTGAGATAGAGCCTCTTGCTTCTGATTTTTCTACTTATGATTTAATATTCTACAGCACCGAGAAGCGGTGTGCAGTTGGGCAAAAAAATGTGCAGAAGATGTGATATAATAATATTCTAATTGAAAAATGATAAGTGAAGTAGGGTGTGAATTGAGAGTATATGATTTAGAAGTGACAATAGATGGTGTCCGTTTGGACGGTTTTCTGAATGAACAAATAGAAGATTTATCCCGCAATTATGCGCAAAAGCTCATCGAAGAGGGCAAGGTATCGGTAAACGGTATGATTATCGTGAAAAAGAACCATAAGTTGAAGGCAGGGGATCAGGTCGAAATCGAAATGCCTGAACCAGAGGTGCTTGATATCGTTCCGGAAGACATTCCCATTGAAATTGTTTATGAGGACGACGATGTAATGGTTATCAATAAGCCACAAGGAATGGTGGTGCATCCGGCGCCGGGTAATTATTCTGGGACGCTGGTCAATGCCATTATGTATCATACGGCGAATTTATCGTCTATCAACGGTGTGATCCGTCCGGGGATTGTTCATCGCATTGACAAGAACACATCGGGACTCTTGATGATTGCTAAGAACAACAAAGCCCATAATGCCTTGGCAGAGCAGTTGAAAGATCATTCTTCCATGAGGGAGTATATGGCAATCGTCCATGGTAATGTCAAGGAAGACAGTGGCACCATCGATGCGCCGATTGCCAGACATCCGCAAAATAGGCTCAAAAATGCGGTCGTGGCAGGCGGACGAGAAGCGGTAACTCATTTCTTTGTGGAGGAACGTTTTGGTCAATTCACGTTGGTGCGTCTCCGTCTTGAGACAGGGCGAACACATCAAATAAGGGTTCATATGGCTTATATAGGACATCCCCTTTTAGGTGATGATGTTTACGGACCAAAGAAAAGTAAAATAAAACATGAAGGTCAACTGCTGCACGCGAAGAAACTCGGTTTTGTCCATCCGACAACGGGTGAGTACATGGAATTCGATTCGGAGCTGCCAGACTATTTTGAAGCAGTGATACAAAAAATACGACACATTTGCTAATGTGTGAAAGGGGATTGAAATGGAGTACAAAGCAACTATTCTTGATGAAAAAGCAATTTCAAGAGCATTGACACGTCTTGCACATGAGATCATTGAAAAAAACAAAGGTGTAGAAGACGTTGTCTTAGTGGGCATCTTATCTCGAGGGCTACCAATCGCCAAGCGCCTTGCTGAGAAGATAGAAAAGATAGAGGGTAAAGCTGTTGCGGTAGGTGAAATCGATATTACCTTGTATCGAGATGATTTATCCAAAGTTGCGGAAAAACCAGTGGTATCTTCCAAGGGGATCAATGTGGAAATTGATGACAAGCACGTGGTGTTGTTAGATGACGTTATCTTTACGGGTAGAACGGTTAGAGCCGCTATGGATGCACTTATGGATCTAGGCAGGCCTCAAACGATTCAGTTGGGGGTCTTGATTGACAGGGGGCACAGAGAGTTGCCGATCAGACCGGACTATGTCGGTAAAAATGTGCCGACTTCAAGGACTGAGATTGTAAAAGTGAAGTTAAATGAGATGGATGAAAAAGATGAAGTTTCAATCTACGCGCAGTAGTGGGTGACGTTTATGTATGAAGCGTTATTCGATCAAAACCTGCAAAGGGAAATGGATACTTTTTTTCTGAATACATTCCGAGATGAAGGCAAAGTGAAATGGTATGAAAAAGGCGTGGTTATTGATTCGCCGGACCGTGATCAGATTTTTTTGATTATGGAAGGGGAGCTCAATCAGCAGATGTTTTCCAAAAAAGGAAGCACCATCACTTTTTTTCGCTTATTTAAAGGCAATATTTTTGGTGAGATAGACTTTTTCGACTCGGAAAGAACCTTTGTTACAAACAAAACCGTTACCAGTTGTAAAATCGCTTCGATTAAGCGAGAAGTGGTTGAACGAAAGCTCAAGGAAGATGCACGGCTCTATGAGTTCTTTTTGACCAGTATCGTCAAAAAATACCGTATTATCATGTTGGAGCTCGCAAACCATAAGTTCAATGATTCGGTCGGTAAATTGGCGGATTTTTTCGTTCGACTCTACTATACGGAAACCGAGTTAGAACGTGAGCGGATCAAAGTGCTTTTCACCCAAGAAGAAGTGGCAAACCGTGTGGGGCTCAACCGTGTTACGGTGACTCGTGCACTGAAGTATTTTAAAGAGAATGATCTGATTGAAATACAGAATCGCATGGTCATCATAAAAGATATTGAAGGATTAAAAGAGTTGACGGACATCCCAACTTAGTAAAAACTACAACAGATATGTAATAATTGATATTCATTAAAGCCGTTTAAAACGGGGGATTGTCGAAAGACGATCCCTTTTTTCGTTTTTTTCTCTGTGAATAAAATGCAATGAAT
>JAFGTX010000366.1 GCA_016938815.1 Clostridia bacterium
CTTGAAACCGGAAAGAATAAGTAATCAAAGCTATTGTTAACCTATAACCGAAACTGGGTTGACAATAGCTTTTTATCTGTCTATAATAACTTTGAGAGGAAAATGACGAATCGATGGAGGGAATTTATGAAGAATATTTCTATTAAAGATATGATATTGGCAGGTATGTTTGCAGCTTTGATTGGTATTATGGGCTATGTGTCGATACCTATTCCGATTTCACCGGTGCCTATTTCGGGACAAACCTTGGTGATTATGATTATTGGTCTGTTGCTGACACCAAAACAGGCTTTTTATAGTGTTGCGACATGGATTTTAGTCGGTGTTGCCGGGGCACCGGTATTCTCTGGCGGTAGAGCAGGCATCTCGGTTTTGGCTTCGCCAAGTGGTGGCTACATCATCGGATTCCTAGCGGGTGCGGTTGCCATCAGTATGTTGAAGGGTAGAAGCATCAGTATGGGTAAAATGTATTTTTCGGCAATCATCGGTGGCATTCTTGTTGTTTATGCATGCGGTGTTCCTGTGATGGCTTATCTTTTGAATATGGATATGATGACAGCACTTAAAGCGGGGGCTGTACCATTCTTAATAGGAGATCTGATTAAAGTATTGATTTCTGTTAACCTAGCATATACCTTACGTGGTAGACTTGAGAGGTTAGTCCATGCGTAGCGTGTATATTGTTGAAGCGGTGAGAAGTCCCATTGGTAAAACCAATGGGGCTTTGTTGCATGTTCGGCCTGAGAAGCTTCTGAGCCAATTGATCAGCCATATGAAAATGCCGAAATGGGTGACTTTTGATGATGTTTTGATTGCAACGACCGTTGGACTGGGTGGTAATCTTGCCAGACTCTCGGTGCTGGAAAGTGGCTTATCCATGAAAACGACAGCGGCAACCCTTGATTTTCAGTGCGGAGGCAGCTTGAAGGCTTTAGAATACGGCTTTTACAGCATTGCATCGGGATTTAAGGATGTGGTGTTGGTTGGTGGTGTGGAGAGTACATCCCAGGAGCCAACCGTAATCTTGAATAAGAATGATCCCAAGTATCATGGCCCTGTACCGCAAAGTCGTGGTCAGTTTGCACCGGAAGCCATCGGTGACCCGGATATGATTGTTGGCGCAGAGAACTGTTACAAACTTCTGAATCCGGCGTTAGAGGAGATTGAGGATATTGTCTTATCCAGTCATGAAAAAGCGGTATCGGCCAGCTTAGAAGGGCTCTTAACCCCATTTATTTGCCCGATCAAAGTGGACGATGATCATTTGGTGATCCATGATGAAAGCGTTCGAACGCGCATGAGTCGACGGTTGATTCAACGCGCAAAACCATTGGTGGCGGAAGAAGGCTATTCTACGGCGGCCAACAGCTGTTTAACCCATGATGGTGCTTCTTTGATGATTCTGATGTCGGAGCAGAAAATGAAAGTTTTGGGGTTAAAACCCTTGGTAGAGATTATAGACGTAGAAAGCGTAGGCATTAATCCCAATTATTCTCCGCTTGGCGCAGCGGCTGCGACCAAGAAACTGATGAAAAAAAATAAACTTGAAGGTGAGGCTATAGCGGCGGTAGAAGTGAATGAGGCCTTTGCCATTAAGACTTGGTCCATGCATAAACTCCTAGGCTTGGATAAAGCGCGCATCAACCCTCTGGGAGGTGCGCTTGCTTATGGGCATCCTTATGGCGCGACTGGTGGCATACTGATGACCCATCTGATTGTCGATATGCAGAGGGCTCCACAAGATTATGGCATAGCGACGATGGGGGTAGCCGGCGGGCAAGGCATTGCCGTATTAGTGAGGAAATCTAATGAAACCGTGGTTTGAAATAAGAGAAAAAACGGCATTGATATATGGTGAGCAGACTTGGACCTATGAAGATCTGGAGATTTTGACAGAGGCTGTCGGCGTGTGTGTGATGAACGCCTATGGCGTGTTGATCTGTCCTTCTCAAGATCCCCTAAAACAGCTCGCCTGTATGTTGATGGGTCTTAAGAATCAGATACCAGTCTATTTTGGATCAATAGAGGGTACGGAGGCCTTAGGTAAAGAGGATTTATCAGATCATGTGTTTCTCATAGCCACGACTTCTGGGACAACCGGTCGAAAAAAGTGGGTATATAAAAAGGCAGCACAATGGTTGAATAGCTTTAAGCCTCACGGTAGTGTGTTCGGCATCACCGAAGATGATGTGCTATTTGTCAATGGGTCGTTGGCCTACACGGCCAACCTTTTTAGTGTTTTACAGATCTTTCATGAGGGAGGTACGGTCGTTCTATCCGATGACAAAAATCCGAAGCAGTGGATGAAAGCCATGGTGCACCACGGTTGCACAACAGCCTTTCTAGTGCCATCAAAATTGCGACTGCTTATGAAGGCGCTACCTGACTTATGGCCATATCCTATTGAGATTGTCACAGCAGGAGAGGTGTTGCCTGTTAAGTTATTCGAAAGTGCGTCTAAAAAATGCCTACACCTGCGGGTACATCACTATTATGGTGCGACGGAACTGGGGCATATCAGCGCGATTAGGCATGAGGCGCTGAAAAGCAACCCTGGATCGGTTGGGCAAGCATTTCCAGGTGTAGCGATTGAAATTCAACAGGGTATGATTTATGGTAAATCGCCCTATGGTTCGTCGCTTGGATCAAATTTTGAGTCCGCCTATGACTATGGTTATGTCGATGAAAAGGGTTATCTATATGTTACAGGCCGCAAGGACAGCCAGATTAATTGTCATGGTCGCAAATTCGATGCGATGGCCATCGTCAAAATGGTGTCCGCAAAAGACGAGGTTGAAACCTGTCTTCTTGTAGCTCTTGAAGACTCAAGCGGTTATGGGTTGTATATTCATTGGCGCGAGGGGGTGGCAGAGACGGCAGA
>JAFGTX010000367.1 GCA_016938815.1 Clostridia bacterium
CTAAAAGAACCCTTCTTGCCTGTTCCTGAAATTTTGAATTCAGAAGTTATGGCATCAAGTGGCAGTCATGTGATAAAGGATGTTGAAGTAGGCGTTTCCTCTCATGAGGGTAGAAAAATGATCGCTATGGTCGTGACGCTGAAAAATGGTTGGATATTTGGCATCAATTTATTTGAGGACACGATATTTGAAGATTTGAATGAGACAATCAGTTTGCTGATTATGATTACTATTCTTGTTATGACACTGAGCGGTTATGCCTTTTATCGCGTCGGTCAATCTATTACAGGACCGATCATCGCACTGGCTGATTCTGTAAATGGCGTTGAAAATGCGGACTATGAGGCCTTGAATTATCAATATGACTTAGGACGTTTAGACGAAGTAGGCCATCTAAACCAAGCCATTCACAGAATGATTGAGCGTATACGTAACAATCTTTTCTTTATCCAGAAGCAGAACGAATCCTTAAAGGCGGAAATAGATAAGAACGAGGCAATGCGCAAAAAGATAGAAATTGCTTTTGAAGCGCTATCCAGTACAGATAACGGGATATTGATTGTCGATAGTCAATCCAATATCATTTATAACAATCAGTCGCTTTTGAATCTCTTTTCCTTTGACGCTGAGGCCATTGAGAAGGAAGTGATCCATTTATTGCCGGACAATTACGCCAATGTGTCCTTTATCGGTTTAAGGCGTTGGCGCATCAAGAAGCTGATTGGCAAACAAGCGCGGAATATAGAAGGTGCATTGCAGAAAATAGGCAACGATGATGAGGTATTTTTGATCACCTTTAAAGATATCACCTCGGATTTAAAGGCAGAGGATCGATTGAAAGAGCTTCGAAATAAAGATATATTGACGGGGGTCTGTAATCGTTATGGTTTTGAAGAACGCGTTAAACGTTTCTTGGAAAACACAGATATAACGGGCGGTTTCTACCCACTGATTCTTATTAATATTGATCATTTCAGAAGTATTAATGATAGTGTCGGTTTTGAACGTGCGAACGCCTTCCTTAAAAATATGGCGGCAGTCATTCAAAGCATTTTTGGAGATGAACCGATTATTGCCAGAACCAATGGTGATGAGTTTGCTGTCTTTATCACGGAGGATTTGAGGCATAGGAATTTTGAAGAGGATATCAGGCATGCCGTTGCTGAAATTGGCGAGGCTTACGAGATTGATGGTGAAACCATCTACTTTAGCTTCAGTGCGGGTGTCAGTGTAATCGGTATTGATGCCAATTATTGCAGTGAAAGCATGAACAATGCCCACTCTGCCATGAATTACGTAAAAGAGCGCAGCGATGTCCAACTGTCCTTCTTCAATCAGGAAATGATGAAAATCTCTACGGAGAATTATCAAATGGTCAAAGGGCTTAGAGAAGCTATTTCGGCTCAAAGTTTTGAAGTCTTTTACCAGCCCAAGTGGGATATCGAAACCAATCGTTGTGTTGGCTTTGAAGCTTTAGCACGGTGGCGCTGGCACGGTGAGTATGTAAGACCAGACGTTTTTATCAGAGTTGCGGAGTACAACAACATCATGTTGCCTATTGGCGAAATCATCTTCGAAAAAACAGCGACTTTTGTCAGGAAAATGGCGGATGTCGGTCATGTACTGCCTGTTAGTGTCAACGTATCCAGCATTCAATTTTCAGAGGAGTATTTTGAAACTTATGTCTTTGGGCTGTTAGAGAAGTATCAGCTGAAGCCTGAATGGATTCAGATCGAGTTGACAGAAAGCATACTGATGCATAATCGTGCAGAGGTCAGCGGTATTATTTCAAGATTGAAGAAGAAAGGCGTTCTGGCAGCCATCGATGATTTTGGTAAAGGTTACTCCTCTCTGAGCTACTTGAAGGATTTTGAAGTGGATACACTCAAGATTGATCGCGATTTTATCAAGGATATCCCATATGACGACGATGGTTCTTTGGCGGAACTGATCGTCAATCTAGGGAAATTGTTAAATATAAATGTTGTTGCAGAAGGCATTGAGCAGGGAGAACAGTTGGAGCGATTGGCATCCTACGGTTGTACCGTGATTCAGGGCTATTATATTTCAAAGCCGATGCCGGAAGAAGACGTGATGGTTTGGCTTAAAGAAAACAGTTAAAAAAACGGCGGCGAGAACTGATGTTCAAGCAGCCGTTTTCAATTTGTCCGTAAAGTTCTTATGCTTCTTTTCCTGTGCGGTAGTAGACGTCCATAATCTCCTTTGGAACGAAGCTACCACCGGTTGCCCAGATGATATGGCTGCTATTAGCCAATTGATCCTTAGAAAATTGCTGATAGTAGTTTGAGGCTAAAAGAGATTTAAGCGCAGTTGCACCGGCTAAGGCAGATGGTTCCAAATAGAGTGATTCGGTATCAATCAGGATTGCTAAGGCCTTAAATAATTTGTCGTCATCGGAAGTCGCAATACCGCTAAGTAGCTTAGTCAGGCTTCTACCGACAAATGAAGAGGGTCTTCCAACGGCTAAGCCATCGGCTTCCGTAATGTTGTCAATGCCAATGTCTTGAACGCAGATGCCTTCATGCAGCCCTGTGGACATGCCAAGGAGCATACAAGGTGAATGTGTTGGTTCGGCAAAAAAGCAGTGGACATTTGAACCGAAGACCTGCTTCAAACCATAAGCAACACCACCTGGACCACCGCCAACACCGCATGGCAGATAAACAAAAAGAGGATGTTCGGCATCCACAGTGATGTTTTGTGCCTTGAACTGTTCACGTAGTCTCAGTGCGGCAACACTGTAGCCTAAGAATAAGTTGGCGGAGTTTTCATCATCGATAAAATAGTTGTTGGGATCTTTTGCCGCCTCTTTCCGACCTTCTTCAACGGCGAGTGAGTAATCCGTGTTGTGTTCGACGACATTGACACCCTTGCTGCGGAGTAAATTTTTTTTCCATGCCTTTGCATCTGATGACATGTGAACCGTCACATTGAAACCGAGCTGAGCGCTGATGATACCAATGCTTAAGCCTAGGTTGCCCGTTGAGCCGACGGTGATGCCGTATTGTCCAAAAAAGCTTTTAAAGGATGGATCGGCAAGTCGAGAATAATCGTCGTCAATTGAAAGCAATTCAGCTTGGAAGGCGAGGGTCTCGGCATGCTTGATCACCTCGTAGATGCCACCTCTTGCTTTGATAGAGCCGGCAACTGGAAGGGCGTGGTCGCCTTTGATATAAACCTGCCCCATGTTTTCACTATCAAAGTAAGCACGATTAAACTCCGGAATAGGTATTAATTCCGATTCAATGATGCCATTTGTCTTATGAGCGTCCGGAAAGACTTTTTTGAAAAAGCTCGCAAAACGTTGAAGGCGTGCTTCGGCGTCGAGGATGTTGGCATA
>JAFGTX010000066.1 GCA_016938815.1 Clostridia bacterium
AAA
This sequence comes from Clostridia bacterium, assembly GCA_016938815.1. GTDB lineage: Bacteria > Bacillota > Clostridia > Peptostreptococcales > Acidaminobacteraceae > JAFGTX01. The sequence goes on from JAFGTX010000066.1 coordinate 4, forward strand.
CTAAAAGCGCGTCCAGCACCAGCCGGACGCGCTCTTCAATTATCGATAGAATCAGGTAACTTGTGTTACTAAAACTCTTTGTTTCAAACTCTTTGTTTCAAATTCTTTGTTTCAAACGCTTTGTTTCACAAACACCAAGATAAACCTAACTAATTTCTTACTTTTGACTCGGAACTTCTAATTGTCAGTACATAATGATTCTCATAAACATCTTTTGTTTCTAATTACCAATACATATACATTCGAAGCTACCGATTCTATCAGGAAGGAATTTCTCTTCCTGATATTATATTACCCTATTTATTTTGGTTCAAACACATTATTAATTAATTCTTTTTAAAACTTCTAATAAAAATTTATAGACACGTTCTATTGACGAAATGCTAACGTGTTCCTTAGGCGTATGAACATCCGCCATATCAGGTCCAATAGAAATCATGTCGATATCCCCTACTTTTTCCTTCAAGAAACCGCACTCAAGACCTGCATGGATCGCATCCACTTTCAGTTCCTTGCCGGTTGTCTCTTTGTACACGACTTTCATCAATTCCCTTATCTCTGATTCTGGCTTAAAGGCCCACTCTGGATAAGATGCTGTCAATTCATGTTGTCCATCTACAAGAAGGGCAATCGTCGATATTCTATCGCTGATTTCATCTTTCAATGTACGCACCGAACTTCTGATGGCACTTTCAAGAACCACATGACCATTCACTGTGGATAAAACACCTACGTTGCTTGAACTTTCCACAAGACCCTGAATGCCTTCACTCATAGATTGAGGTCCAAATGGTATGAGACGCATCGCTGCTACAACTGAATTTGCCGATGCCAAATCGAACACGCTATCCACAGGTGCTTCTGCTACTGTCACGGAAATACCTGGGTCTGCCAATGCATACTCGTTATTGAAAACGGATTGGATGTCTTGAAGTGTCTTTTGGAAAAGAGCCAAATCTTTTTCCTGAACCGCTACCTGACCTTCAACATATTTAGCAATGGCATTCATCTTATCGCCACCCGTCATTGCGCCGATACGACACTCTACATTGGTCACCAAAGTTTCCAATACGCGGCCAAGCAGCTTGATTGCATTGGCTCTATTTTTGTCGATTTCTGCCCCTGAGTGACCACCTTTTAGACCACTAACAACCAGCTTGTATCCTTTGTAACCAGATGGTACCGCTTCTGTTTCAACAGGCACCCTTAAAGCACTGCGCACACCACCTGCGCAAGAACTCAAGGCAACGCCTTCTTCTTCTGAATCTAGGTTAATGAGTATATCACCAGAAATATTTTCTGGATCGAGTGCCATAACGCCACCCATGCCCGCTTCTTCGTCAACGGTAACGAGTCCGATAATCGGTGGATGTGGAATGTCCTTTGAGGCTAAGATTGCCATCGTCATCGCTATTGCAATCCCGTTATCCGCGCCAAGAGTCGTACCGGCCGTTCTGATAAAATCTCCCTCTACCACAAGCGGTATTGGGTCCTTTTCAAAATCAAAATCGAGACTATCTTCTTTCACGCATACGATATCCATATGACCTTGAAGAATTACTGTCTTAGCATTTTCATATCCCGGTGTGCCCGGCTTTTTAATAATAACGTTGTTGCATGGTTCTTGAATAACTTCCAGTCCATGCTGCTTAGCAAATTCAACCAAGTAGTCGCTGACTGCCTGCTCATTACCTGAGCCTCTAGGAATCTTAGTCAATTCCTCGAAATAGGTCATCACCGCTTCTGGTTGCAAACCCTTTAAACTATCCATCTCCATCACCTCATTAATTATTTTAAGAAAATGTGTGTCCTATCACAATGTACATTTCCTTATAGACATTATCTTGTCAGCCATTTCATCATCCACGGTCGCTTGATTTCAACCGCCAAGGCCGGACATAACTCCTGACAACAAAAACATCGAATACAGCCGTCCAAATTAACGTAAGGCTTATTCCCCCTCATTTCAATAACGTGCGGCGGGCACGCTTCCGCGCAATCACCACAGCCTACACACTTGCTATGCATAAATACCGGTCTTGGTCTTACCGCCTTGTCGCCCAATCGCTTGACCAGGCGAGGCATACGGCTCAAAAACTCAACACTTCGAATATTCGGCGCTTTAAAATCTGAGATACACCAAGTATCTATCGGTAGTCCTACCACTTCTATATCGTTAAAATTGCCATCTAAAAAACCTGTTTCCATACTTCTCGCAATCGTCGGCACGGACAGAGGCTCAATACCTATAACCTGTGTTGCTATCACATCTAAATGATAAGGAGAGTCACTGCCGATCACCACGCCAATTTCACGAGGATCGCCACCGGACGGGCCCGCACCTTCCATGCCCACGATACCGTCCATAAAGGAAAGGACCGGATCGGCATAAGAGCACACGTCAACCAGCATCTGAGAAAAATCTTTAACCTCGGGCATTTTAAAATGGTATTCTGCTTTGAGCAGGCCAGGAATAATGCCAAACATATTCTTGACCGCACCGGTGAACTTCATCATCCCATGGGTTTTCAACTTGGATACGGAAATCACCTTGTCAACATCCTTCAAAAACTCGACCACCGTCAACTGTTTTAAAATCACGCCATGCTCATGTTTCACCTGAACACCGCCTAGTTTCCAATTTAAGGTCACATCAGATATTTCCGCAATCGCCTCATAACCACAAACCTTGTAGATGCCTCGCAAAGCACCTTCTGTAAAAGGACCGCCAGGGCTATCGCCAATCAATACATGACAGCCGTAATCAAGAAGCTCATCTGCCAAGGCCTGTACAAAGACAGGGTGGGTCGTCGTCGCCTCTTCGGGCCGCTTTTTCATGAGCAGATTCACCTTGAGAAGCACCCGCTCTCCCGGCTGCACGTACAAAGACAAACCGCCAAGATTTGAAATCGTCTTTCTAATACTCTCCCTGACCGCATCATACTGATAGCTTGTGCATTTTTCCAGCGATACTTTTTTCACAATGCTCACCTAGCCTTTTTGAACAAAGATAACTTTTAAATAGTTGCTGCCTTCAAATTTTTTATTGACCCTAAAATCTTCAGGTAATCTGAATTCTTCCAAGACCTTATAGCTTGCTTTTTCAGCCTTGAAGCCTTCTTCAATCTGCTGCATAAATTTCTCTCTAGATAAGCCGCTGTGATTTGTCGAAGCGACAATCACACCTTCTTTATTAAGTAAACGTACTGATTTGTTGATCAGTTCGACATAATCCTTTTCAACGGAGAAAATTTTCTTTTTCGTTTTCGAATGACTCGGTGGGTCCAGCACGATAAGGTCAAAGCGTGCGTCCGCTTTATAAGCAGCATCAAAATAATCAAAGACATCCGTGATGATGATTTCATTGGACATCAAAGACAAGTCGTTAAGATAGAGGTTTTCCTGAGTCCACTCCAAGCTACGTTTTGCAACGTCAACGCTCACCGTTCTATTGGCGCCACCAACTGCAGCCGCAATAGAAAATCCGCCTGTATAGGAAAACATATTGAGTACGCTTTTTCCTGACGCGTATTTCTTTTGGATGCAGTTTCTGACATCTCTTTGGTCCAAGAAGAGGCCCACCATACCACCATCGTTGAAATCCAAGGCGTAATAGTTGCCGTTTTCCATGATGACAAGCGGCGTTGGTGCCTCTTCACCACAGACATAGGCGTCACCCTGAAGGGCTTTATCACCTTCTTCGAAGCGGCGCTTTTCGTAAATGCCCTTAAAGCTCGTTACATTCATAAAGGCATCCATAATCTTATCTTTGAACTGATAAATACCTTTGTTGTACCAGTTGAACATATAGTAGCCATCGAAATAATCAATCGTCAGGCCTCCAATACCATCCCCCTCGCCATTAAAAATTCTAAAGGCGTTGGTTTTAGTAGAATTATAGAATTTTTGTCTTAGTTCTATGCTTCTCTGAAACGCTTTATAAAAAAATGTATAGTTAATTTTCTCTTCCGAATCATAAGTCAATACCCAACCCAGACCCTTGTTCTGATAGCCAACATAGGCCGTACACAAGTAATTGTCCGCATCATCGACCAATTGCACGATGTCGCCCTCTGTTGTAGGCACTTTACCAAGTATCGCTTCCTTAAGCAATATTGGAAATCCCGTTTTATAATTCTGCTTAAATTTTCTTTTAATAACAATCATCAATCCATGTCTCCTCACTCTATTTGTAGTATAGCATACCGTTTTTGGCCCCACATTAAAATACTTTTATAGCTTTTCGTAAAAAGGACTCTTGTAGCGCTGTAGCTTGCTACAAGAGTCACCTGTGTCCATTTCAGAGAAATATGTTAGAAATGTTCGAACGCAGATACAACAATTTTTTTCACCCTTCCATCTTCGATGGTCGGTGACAAGAGAAAAATCAGCTTGCAATCCTTCCCATACCGATAGATTTTTTCCATCACCCGAATAGACTCCATATTTTTCGTGCAATTGGTATAATGGTTTCTCAACTTCTGTCCCAGCTCGTCCATAAGTGCCTCAGGAGCAGCGCCTACCATCTCTTCCAAATCATATTCGAAAAGTTCCAGAGCCTCCGTATTGGCATTCAAATATCTAAAATGACCGCTTTCAAGAACTTCAACCACTAGAATTGCCGCTTTGACCGACTGATAGATGGCCTCGTACTCGGAATTCAATTTGACAATTTGGTCGTACAGCTCCTTGTCTCTCGTAATTTCCTGAGTGATACCGAAAATTTTGACCGCATTGCCGTCCATATCATACTGTATTTGCTGTTTGTCCGACAGCCAGATACGCTCGCCGCTATTCTTCAGATATTCGTAGATATGCTGATGTCCCATCATAGATTGGCGCATATCACAAGTGGCTTCCGACATGCGAAGCCGATAAAGCTGCTTGATTTCATCCACTTCACGGGGTGCCACATCCAGCAAATTCATCAGACCTTCAGAAAAACGATACTGATCATTGCTGACGTCCCATTCCCAGTTGCCTGTCGCCGTCAATTTCTGAACATTGCGCAATGTCTCTTTTTGATCCTGATATTCCAATTCCAGCAACTTGTAGCTGTTGACGTTTTCCACGATGGCGGCAATTCGACTGCCAGTCTTCATGAGGTCTACACGAGCCCAGCCTTTCTCGCCATGATGGCCCAAGATGCGAATCGTCATCTGTTTGACTTCGTGAGGCTGAAGTTGCTCCACCGTTTGCTGGAACAAATCATAATCACGATGGTAAATCAGATTTTTGAACAAGTCCTCCTTTTCGTCTATATCAGATCGATTGACATGAAACACCTTCTCAAAATCGCCAATCAATTTATAAACATGCATCTCCGAGTTCAATTCCATATAGCACAGCTGTCGGCTGACGAAGATTTTCATCAGCTCGTTCATCTGGTCCAAGCCACCAAATACATCGCGCTTACTCCAATTATACATCAGAAGGTCGATATATGCACCACTCACCGTTGCGACGACCGTTGCATCCACCACATGCTCGGAAAAGAAGACATCTCTTTTGCCAGGCTTCTGTGTCATATAGACATCTTCAAGCAAAGAGGTCAGTTTCTGATAATTTTCGCCGCTAATCACGCCGATTTGATGTAGATTCTGATCGATAACAATTTCTCTATGTAAATCAAAAATAGTGACAAAAGCTTCATTACACTCTCTAATCACGTAATCATAGCCGTTTGAGGACCTTGAAACCACTTCAAGAAGAAGATGCCCTTCTTCCATAACATCAAACAAATCTTTCAACCGTTGATAATGCTCCATAACTTCCCCTCCTCGACTATTTTCTACCCAAAGAATAATTTCCTAAGCGCAAAATAAGCGACGGTATGCATCCGTCGCTTACATTTATACCCATTAACTGGATTGACTCATTCTTCTTTTTTCAAATCCGATGCAAAGGTCTTCGTAACTCAATGGCTTACTGAAATAATAACCTTGGTACAAATCACAGCCAATATAGCTGATATAATCCAATTGCTCCTTGGTTTCAACACCTTCTGCAACGACGCGTAATCCTAAATCATGACAAAGCGCCGTGAAATGGCCCAACATGATTTTGTCCTTTTCGTTATCTACGATATGTTCAATGAAGCCTTTATCGATCTTCACTTCGTCAATCGGCAATCTCGATAAATAGGACAGGGACGTGAAACCCGATCCAAAATCATCAATCGAGATGGACAATTGCATCCCCTTCAATTCTGCCATAATCGCCTGTGCATCACCTAAGTTCTCAAGAAGAGATGTCTCTGTGAGTTCAAGGGTTACCAGCTTTGGATTAACGTCATACTGCTCTATGTATCCCGCCATCCTTTCGACGAATTTCTCATCAAAGATTTCCACCGCCGAGACGTTAATCGAAAATTTGATATCACAGTCAAACTTGCTTTGACAGTCCTTCATAATGGCAAATACCTTCTGAATCACATCGGCACCAATACGGACGATGAGGCCACTTTTTTCAGCCAGTGGAATGAATTCATCCGGCGGTATGAAGCGTTCACCATCGAACCAACGGATCAATGCCTCTACACCCAAAACCGCCCCAGTCTGTATCGAAATCTGAGGTTGCAAATAAATCTTCCAGACATTTTCATTGGCCGCATTTTTCAGTTTGGCTTCCAATGCCAATAAATTTTTATATTCCTGCTCATGCAGTTCATTAAAACATTCATAATTGTTCTTTAGTCGCCCTTTAACCTTATACATGGCAATTTCGGCCTGATTAAGAATGGTGTTGTAGTCCTTTTGTGTCTCTATTTCGGTTATACCGATACTCATGCCTTGTCTAAAATAGGTGTTGATGCGAAGCGTTTCCTCTGAATTGACCGCATCGATAATGGTTTTAGCCAAACTACAAGACGTCTCCATACTCCCAAAATGAACCAAAGCGAAACGGCTACCATTGATGCGAAATAAGCGATCTCTCGACGAAAGTAAGCCCCCGATCAATTCACCACATTTCTTGAGCAGGTCATTGCCCTCTGCAAATCCAGCCAAGGTATTCACACGTCTAAAATCATCCAAGTCCATATACAGCAAAAAGGCATCCGTTGACCGTCTGCCACTTAAGAGGCTGGTCAACATACGGTACAAAGACGCATAATTAGGCAACCCCGTTATTTGGTCCTTATAAGCGTATTTGAGAACCTGCACCTCCGCTTCAAAAAGCTTTCTATTTTGACTTTCAAGCATACTGAACTTATCGTCCGTCGTACGTTTGATGGTATCAAAATAATTCACGAGAAGTCCTGCGGTAAAAAACACGATGCCAACGGCCTGAACCATGGTGATCAGCATATCTTTTTGGTAATATTCCAAGTACATCGAAATGGAGAAAATCCCCATCGCTATGCCAATAAAAAGACGCCACAGGTAATGAATCTCATTTCTATTGATACGCGCTTGATTGATCATCAGTGCCACGCCGGAAATCATGGTCAACACAGCCATAATCGTTTTCATCAAATAAGGGTTACCATTCAGAAAAACAAAAGCCACAATCAAAGCAGCGACAATCACGGTATTTCTCACATAATGCCCAAGGCTGATGACGCCGGAGCGCACCAAGCGACAATAGAATACGTACATCATAAAAAGGGCCACCCCTAAAATGGCAACCATCAGTATGCCATGTTGGTCCTTTGTCATATGAACACTAATGCCCCTATAAATAAAAATAGGTAGTGCACCTACCCATCCAAGCGCAATTGCCGGTGCATTCGCACCCATGACATAGCCTTCTCTACTCTCGTAATAAATCAAGAATACAAGTGTAAAAGAAAACAGCGCAAAAAAGCATACAGCTAACAATGAATCGTATAAAATCGCCATTTCTATATCTCCCACAAATAGAATTTTTACTGATATTCTGTAAAAAGAAATTTTATACCCCTATGATTCATCCCTAAACATTTTTATTACCCTTTATTACCATACCACATTTCCTATTCAAATCCAAAGAAAGTTCCACTAATCCTTGGAAATTTATCCCCTTTTTGCAACCATTCTATAAATTTTGAGACCCTTGTCTTTAAATTTATCTTCATACTCCGTCGTAGGAATATCCGTTTCCCTGTTATGCAAATCCAACTGAACCGTCAGAAGTTTGAAATACGGCACTTCCAATACTTCATTGACCGAAAACTCAAAAAGTGCTTCCGCATCCGTCTTGAAGTGAAGTTCGCCACCTTCATGCATCAATTTTTGGTAGATCGCCAAATAGTTTCGATGGGTCAGACGACGTTTGGCCCATCTTGTTTTAGGCCATGGATCGCAGAAATTGACGAAAATACGTCCAAGAGATTCCGGCTTGAAAAAATCGGACATCAGGTTGGCATTCCCCAGTATGAATTTGATATTGTCCATCGGCGCGTCTTCTAATTTCTGAAGCGCTCTAAGCAATACCTCTTCCTTCATTTCTATACCGATAAACTTCTTCTCTGGATGGCGTCTGGCATATTCCAGTATAAACTGACCTCTTCCCATGCCGATTTCCACCCATACATCCGAGTCCTGCCACCCTAGATTTTCTAGAAATGACGCGTTCAAATCTTCTGCTTCATATATTAAACCTTCATAAGAAAGTAATTTTTCCTTTGCACCTTTTACTTTACGTCTTCGCAATGGTTAATCTCCTTAAAATTTATTCATTTCTTATGGTATCACAGAACCTATTGCAATAGCCATCTAATTATTAAAAAAACGACTTAAAATGGAGATTGATAATTTTTTAACTATGCGCTATACTTGTTGTGAACTCAAGAAAGTAACCCATTGGAGGAAAGATTATGTTAGTTAAAATCTGTATTGGCAGCGCATGCCATCTAAAAGGCTCTTACGATATCATTAATTACTTAAAAGAAAAAATCGCTCAAGAACATCTTGAAGATCAAATTATACTTAAAGCATCTTTTTGCTTAGGCAAGTGCAGTGAAGCCGTTTCTGTACAAATCGACGACCATCCAGTCACGTCTGTTTCGCCAGAAACTGTAGAACACTTTTTTAACACTGTGATAAAGGAGTCACTGATACAATGAAATTCATAAGCTTTGAAACAGAAAAATGTGATGATTGCTATAAATGTTTACGTTCCTGCCCTACCAAAGCCATCATCATCAAAGAAAAAACACATGACATTGACGATAACCTATGCATTAAGTGCGGTATGTGTCAGGAAGTATGTCCTCAAAAAGCCCTCACCATCAGAAGTGAGCTTTCCAAGGTGAGAACTGCCATACGTTCCGGTAAAAAAATAGTAGCAAGCATTGCACCCTCATTTGTCGGTGCTTTCGACATCGAAAACCCCCTGTCGGTTGTAACCGCATTAAGACAGCTGGGGTTTAATCACGTAGAGGAAACCGGCATCGGTGCTGAACTGGTATCAACCGCTTTCAACGAAAGGCTGCAGGTATCTGAATTGCCGAACTTGATTACGTCTTGTTGTCCTTCTGCCAACTACCTTATTGAGCAATACTATCCGGAATTGACGCCTTACATATTGCCTTATATTTCACCGATGGTCGCCCACGGAAAACTGCTCAGAAGAAAATACGGCACGGACGCCTATGTTGTCTTTATCGGTCCTTGCATGGCCAAAAAAGCGGAAGCTGAGGAATTTCAACATTGTACAACTATTGATGCTGTTTTGACTTTTGAAGAATTGGATCAATGGTTGGCTGCAGAACAGATTGATCTAAACGCACTGGAACCTACGCCATTTTGCGCTAAAGCGACCAAACGAGGCGGCTTATACCCTACCGGTTCCAGCTTATTAGAGGCCGATTTAAAAACGCGCTTCCAATCCAAATACAAGATTACCAAAGTCAATGGCATTGATAACTGCATCGAATTATTAGATGCCATGAAAAGCGGTCATCTTGATAATTACTGTGTTGAAATGTGCATCTGCAATAACAGTTGCCTTTCTGGGCCGGGTATGCCAAGAAACATAGAGAATTCTATCGAACGAAAAATCAAACTTCATAATTATGTGGACAATCTCCCTTATGAATCGGACCTTCAACCGATCTTGTTACAAGAGATCCCACTTCATAAAAGCTTCTTTCCGAAAGAAATCAAGAAGAAAACCCCAACAAAAGAAGAGCTTTGGCATATACTCAATGAAATCGGTAAAACCGAAGAAGCAGACCTACTCAACTGTAGTGCGTGCGGCTACCGAACTTGTTACGACAAAGCAGAAGCGGTTTATAATGGCATGAGTGATGTGCACATGTGCCTGCCATATTTGAGAGACAAAGCTGAAAGTTTAAGAACCACGATTTTCAACCACAGCCCTAACCTCATCGTCATCGTGGATAAGGACTATATGATCAAAGAGGCCAATCCTGCATTTAGAAGTAACTTCATCCGAAAAGATGCCGATCTTCGTGATTTGCCAATTACACTCTTCATGCCTTCTGAAAAATTCGAAGACGTTTTTGCATCCGAAGAAAACATCTTACGTAAAAAATACCACTACAGCGATCTTCAAAAGACCTTTTTCGAAAACCTGATCTACCTTGAAGACGAGGAAGTGATTCTCTGCATCATGATGGATATCACCGCTGTAGAGTCCAAACAGCAAGAACTGATGCGCGTGAAGGAGCAGACACTGTCTTCATGCCAAGAAGTCATCAACAAGCAGATGCGTGTTGCACAGGAAATAGCCAGCCTGCTTGGAGAAACGACTGCGGAAACCAAAGTCAATCTCAACAGACTCAAAGATTTGGTTATTGGAGAGGAAGATAAGCTATGACGGAACATTTTATCGACATCGCCTATAAAAGTGTCAACAAAGTAAACGAGGTCCTCTGCGGTGATACCGTAGAGGTGGTCAGAGAAAACGACAAGACCATACTCGTACTGGCCGATGGCCTAGGCAGTGGCGTAAAAGCCAACATTTTATCGACCATGACTTGTAAAATCGCATCGACCATGCTAAAAGAAGGCGAATCGGTACTCGAGACCATAGATACCATCATGCACACCCTGCCGGTGTGCAAGGTGCGTAATTTGGCCTATTCCACCTTTGCCATCATAGACATCAGCAACGACGGTCTTTGCAACATCATCGAATACGACAATCCTCCGGTTTTCATTTTGCGTAACAACCATCTTCTGGAACTAAAAAAAGAAACCATGATCTATGAGGATAAAAAAGTTTTTTTAACTTCTTTCCAAATGGAGCTGGGAGACCAACTGGTCGTCGTCAGCGACGGCGTTATCCACGCCGGTGTCGGCGGTATCATGAACCTTGGATGGCAATGGGAACACGTGGCCGACTTCCTAAAAAAAGAGTCACGGTTATACAAGAGTGCCGAGCGTATTGCCACCGCCCTCTTAGATGCCTGCAACATTTTATACGACTTCAAACCCGGCGACGACACCACGGTAGCCTCCATTATTCTGCGGGCACCAGAAACTGTGGATCTATTTTCTGGACCACCTGAAAATTCGGCAGGCGACGCTGACTTTGTCCGTCAGTTCGTTCAGTCTCCTGGCAAAAAAGTGGTGTGCGGTGGTACCGCTTCAAATATCGTAGCAAAGAATCTGAACACAGAGGTCGAAACCAGTCTCGACTACCTCACCCCGGATATTCCCCCTATCGGTCATATCAAGGGCATTGACCTCGTCACAGAGGGTGTTCTCACGCTGAGTAAAAGCGTCGAACTCATTCGTCGCTACCGTCACCAGGAGCATATCAACCTAAACGCTCAAGACGGCGCCACACGCCTATCCAAACTATTGATAGAAGACTGTACCCACATTAATTTCTGGATTGGTAGCGCCATTAATCCTGCCCATCAAAATCCGGATTTTCCAAGTACGCTGAGCATAAAAAGGAGCATTCTCAACGAATTAATTCAATTATTACAACAATTGGGTAAGGTCATTCATATACATTATATTTAGGAGAGACATCATGAGAAAATTTGAAAATTACGTACAATTGGTCAAGTACGAAGTATTGAGGGAAGTTTCAAAATCCGCACTTCGAGGCACACTGACCAAAGATCTACCTCGAATACCTAATATCATCGATCCGGGTCCAGAACCTAGAAGTCGATGTTGTATATATCACGAACGTGCCATTACTGCGGAACGTATTACTATGGCACTTGGTGGCGACCCTAGCAATAGCAATATCATCGAAGTGTTGGAAACCGCTTGTGACCAATGTCCTATCAATCGATATAAAATCACGGAAGCCTGTCGAGGCTGTATCGCCCACCGCTGCATCGACAGCTGTCCAAAGGATGCCATCAGTATCGTCGGACAACGTGCCGTCATCGATTACTCTAAGTGTATTGAGTGCGGTCGCTGTAAAGACGCTTGTCCCTACAACGCGATCAGCGACTTGATGCGCCCTTGTAAACGTGCCTGTCCAGTCAATGCGCTGACGATCGATCATAACAAAAAAGCGGTCATCGACAACGATAAATGCATTCAATGCGGCGCCTGCGTCTCTATGTGTCCCTTCGGTGCTATCCAAGATAAATCCTATATCGTTGATACCATACAGCTGATGAAAAAAGAAGCAACCTACGCCATCATAGCACCGGCTTTTGCCAGTCAATTCAGCTATGCCAGCCTCGGTCAAGTCGTAGCAGGTATCAAGGCACTTGGCTTTAAGGATGTTATCGAAGTAGCTCTTGGCGCTGACCTCGTCGCCGAACATGAAGCTTCTGAATTTGTCGAAAGAATGGCTACGGACAACCTCATGACCAGTTCATGCTGTCCTGCATTCTTCCAATTCATAGAAAAGAATTACCCAACACTGAAAGAAGCACGTTCGACCACGTTGTCTCCCATGTTTGCTACCGCCAAATTAATCAAATCCATTGACCCTGAAGCCCATATCGTCTTCATCGGTCCATGCATCGCCAAAAAGACAGAGAAACAACTCTACGACAAGGAAAACCTGATCCAATACGTTTTAACCTTCGAAGAATTAACCGCACTGCTGGATGCTGCGGAAATCGACCTTGAAAACTTATCGCCGGCACCGCTCAACAACGCATCCTACTACGGCCGGATTTTTGCGAGAAGCGGTGGTCTGACAGAGGGTTTGACCACACTCATCGAAAAGGAAGATGTGACATTCAATCCAATCGTCTGCGACGGTATCGATGCTTGCGATAAGGCACTTAGAATCGCTTCCGTCAATCGTCAAACCTTCAACTTCATCGAAGGCATGGCGTGTAAAGGCGGTTGTACCAAAGGGCCTGTTTCCCTTCACCACGCGCCAACGACAACCAAGCTTATTGATGCTTACGGCGAACTGGCACTGGAGAAAAAGCCAGAGGACAGTCTACGTGTCTTTGAAAAGAAATCACTCTCATTGCATCGAGAGCACTTATAAACTTAGCAACTTCACAAAATTCAAAAACGAAAAAACCGCAAGGGGTGACTTGCGGTTTTTTTCTTTATTCACATTTTGTTTTGAGGAAACTTAACATGTCTAACTTCTTGAAAATCACTTTTTTGGGGGAGTCAGTACAAATGTTATTTGGAAACACCTTATAGGTGGTGGGTAATCCAACATTCGATTGATAATGATTTTCAATTACAATTATATTATAGAACTTAATTCCGAGTACGTCAATAGGAATTGAAAAAAATATGAGAATTATTATCATTTATCTAATTATTAACCACACTTTTAGAACTATTTTCATAAACAAACACTGCTAGCGAAAACAAGCCACTTAAAATCAATCCGAAATAATAGGTAATGACGCGCCATACCAATAAGCCCGCCGCTAGAAAATGGCCATGGAACACCGTGCCAAGCAGTAATGCAAAACCCACTTCAGATGCCCCTACGGTTCCCGGAATCGGAATGAAGGACACCGCCATATAGAGCATGGACTGGAGGGCAATGATGTGGAAAAGGCCTGCGCCCGAAAGACCTAAACTTCGGTAGACAAAAAATGTAATGCTGAAAAATGCGGTAAGCTGAACGACAGACAATAAAAAAAGGTAGACCGTCAGTCCCATGTCCTCTTTCAATTGTCGCACGCCCTCTAAATATTCGGAGATAAAATGATCAATTTTTTCACTTTGATGCTTGCCTTCTTTCATAAAATGCAAAACCACCAACCACCGGGTCACTTTCAAGGTCATCTTTTTCAACTTGCTCGGATTCAAGGCCACCATCATGATCAGCATCAAGCCAATCGTATTGATCGTCAATCCAAAAAACACGAAGGTCGAGATTTCAAGCGATGCCGATAGAAGGGCTTTGAACTGGACGATCACCCAAAAGAGTGAGTATAAGGTCACCGTCACCTGGAAAACGATAAATTTAGCAGCTAGGATGACTGTACCCTTGCTGGCAGCAATACGCTCCTTCTTCATGATGTAAAGCTGAGCTGGCTGTCCACCACTGGCAAAGGGCGTGATGAAGCTATAGTACTGGCCGATTAGCGTCAGCTTGATGGACGTCCAGAGTTTCCGCTTGCCTGACAGTTTATGGACCAACAAGTCCAGCATATGGGCTTCGAAGCTCCAAAAGACCAGCATACAGGCAAAACCAATAAACAAAAATCGTAACCGGATGGTTTTCAAGACTGCAACCACATTTTGCAAATCCACTTGCTTATAAAATACAATAGCGGTCAATGCCATCAGAAGCACCAACCCTAATGATCGTTTATTTATTTTCATAATATGCACCAACTTTCTATCTTCTACTTTATAAAATAGTTATTAAATCCCCATAAGGAAAAAATTAAAATTTGATTAGTATGTTACAATGGAATAAAAAACCAATATTAGGAGGCGTTATGTATCAAGGTTATTTGACGGATATCGACGGCATTGAAGTCGGTCATGCCGTGTATGAAGAAGGTCAAACCGGCGTTACGGCCATTATTTGTAGGACCGGCGCCACTGCTGGCTGTGATGTAAGGGGTTCGGCACCAGGCACTCGAGAAATCGCCTTGCTGGAATCGGAAAAAATCGTTCAGAAAATCCATAGCGTTGTCTTATCAGGAGGTAGCGCTTTTGGTCTTTCCAGTTCTAGCGGCGTCATGAACTATTTAGAAATGCTAGGTGTCGGCTTTGATGTCCAAGTCACTACCGTTCCTATCGTCTGTGGTGCGGTCATTTTCGATTTGGATACCGGTAATTTTAAAATTCGACCGGACGAAGCCCTTGGCAAGTTGGCTGCTGAAAGCGCTTCAAAATCCGAACAAGGACAAGGAAAAGTCGGTGTTGGACTAGGTGCTAGTGTCGGAAAATTGTTGGGCCCAGATTACGCTTCACCTTCCGGACTCGGATCAGCAACCGTTACCGTCGGCGACTTAAAGGTATCTGCCCTTGTGGTCGTCAACGCAGCTGGGAATGTCTACGATTTTGACAACACGATTCTTTCCGGCGCTTTTGATTCAAAGAATAACCGATACATCGATCTCTACGAACATATGAAGCAGTCACCTCATTACTTAGGCAATACGATGGCCAACACCACACTCGCAGTGGTTGCCACCAATGGAGATTTTTCCAAGCCAGAATGCAATAAAATAGCCCAGATGGCACAAAATGCACTGGCTCGAAGAATCAAACCAGTGCACACTTCAATAGACGGCGATACCGTTTTTGCGCTTTCTACAAACAGCCTTCCTGCCGATATGAACTTAGCTGGCACCATGGCTGTTGAAGCTTTGGAAAAAGCCATCATCAACGCCGTGATGCTTTCTAAGAAGTACTGATTCCCTATCAGTACTTCTTCTTTTTATGGGTTTCATTAAAAACCATGCGCGCTTTTAATTCCTTGATATTTTTAAAGCGCCCTTTTTCGATATCCCTTTCAAGTTTTCGATCCTTGAAAGTCCTAAATAGCTGATCCATGTCGTAACCTACCGGATATAAGGTTTCCCTTGAAAAAACAAGTTTTAAGTCTTTCTCATCCACTTGATGCATTTGTTCGTCATGGAAAACAGTCACTTTGCCTGTAAAGCAATCCGCTTCGTAGACTAAGACTTCCGATTTCAACTGTCTAGAATAAACCCGGTCGCCCTGTTCAAAACTCGGTGGTCGTGTCGCTTGCGTCTCCTGAACCTCAGCTTCGGCCTCTGCTCTATCCTTAGAGGCTAAATACTGCTTTCTCAGCGATAAATACGCCTCTCGCGGCATGCCCGCATGATGAAGTTCATGCTCCACGCCGTTTTCCGCAATGCGTTTTGCACGGTTAATAACCTTATCAGACACGCCCAGCTTTTTAACAATCCAGTAAGCATTACTCTCACCGGCAATGCCCATACGCAACTTGTATTTTGGCGCCAAGGTCTCTCGATCGAAATCCATGGATGCATTTTCAAAACCTTCTCTTCTTTCTGAAAAATCTTTGATTTCGCCATAATGGGTAGAGACCACGGTATAAGCACCCTTTTCAAAAAGCGCTTCTAAAATGCTGATACCCAGTGCTGCGCCATCAAGAGGGTCCGTTCCCGTACCGATTTCATCGATCAAAAGCAAGCTTTTAGCATTGGCTTCGTTAAGCATTTGCGCCACCGCTTCCATATGACCGGAAAAGGTACTCAGGGAATTCTGCATACTCTGTCCATCGCCAATATCCGCTATGATTTTTGAAAAGACAGGCAACTCACTGCCTTTTGCAGCAGGTATTTGAATACCACACTGATGCATCAATACCGCGATACCAACCATTTTTATACTCACCGTCTTTCCCCCGGTGTTGGGACCTGTGATGACGACGGTGTGGGTCGTATCCAGCGGCAAGAAATCGATCGGTACACACGCCTCACCAAGCGCCGGGTGTTTTAAATCTTTAAGATAAAATTGTCCTTCCGGCACCATTTTCGGCCGTACACCTTTTATGTCGATGCTGTATTTGCTCTTAGCAAAGATGAAATCAATTTGCCCCATTAATTGAAGATTCTGTTCTACTGCATGCTCTTCCAGCATGATCAAGCCAGATAGAGTTGAAAGTACTTGGAAACAAGCATTCTCTTCTTCAAGTTTGAAGGTTTCAAGTTCATCAGTCAAGGCATCGACACTGTTCAAGGTCATGTAGGCCGTCGAACCGGTAGACGATAGCTCCACCACGCGACCATTCACTCTCGAACGGCATTCGCTCTTGATCGGCAAGCAAAAGACACCGCTTTTCATCGTGTAAAACTGATCTTGCATCAAGCGTTTATTGTCCGAGGAGCTCATAAATTTATTCAAGCGTCCAATGATGCGTTCTTCAGTAATCTTAATCTGTCTTCTGACATTTTTCAGCTGACTACTGGCACGATCTGCAATGCGATTACCTTCTATCGCAAATTCGATTTCGTCTTCAATATTTTTGAGGGGCGCCAAGTAGGTACTGTAGCCAAATAACATGGGCGCCTGATACTCATGCTTCTCCATGAATTGCTTCAACAATCGCGTGCTTCTTAAAAAATCACAAAAAGCATTCAGCTCTTCTGGTGACAAGCTGCTGCCGGCTTTTATCTTGGCAAAGTGATGACGGACATCCTTTATACCATGAAGGGGTGCCGCACCTGAAGATTGGATAATCGTTACCCCTTCTTCCGTTTCATCCTGTAAGCGTTTAATTATTTTCGGATTGGTTTCAGGACTCAGGGTTTCTACATAAGCTTTACCTAGTGATGACGATGTCCGTAGTGCCAATGCTTCTTTTACTGTGTTAAATTCTAGTTTGTTAAGTGTTTTTGTATCCATGCTCTCTCTCCTTTTTTTCAATCGTTGCCGAAAGACAAGCAGCACACTTGAGTGCACCTCATTTATAACGAAAAAAAATGCATAGCAATCGCTATGCATTCGGGTTCTCTAAAAACCACTTCTCATCAGAGGTGGTAAGGTACTTCATACATCGATTGTCTTTCAACAAGCAAATAGGCGCAACAAACAGACACAGAGCCTGCGTTCACTACCTATTATTCATTTTTAGCTTTGTTAAAAAACAATTGCACTCATAAAATACCTCTCGTTATTTTTCAGTCATAGGATACACTACTTTTCCTGTTCTGTCAAATGTCGATTGACCATGACGACCAAGAAAGCAAAAATACCGATAAACATAAGATTCAACAAGTAAAAACCACCTGTTTTCAGTAGCGTGTTTTTACCAATCGCCGCTTCATCGAAAACTGCAAGCGCCTTCCAATCGGTTCCACTTATTGGATGACCCACAACATAATCATTCTTTATCTTCTTCATAAAGGGATACGTCGCCCCTTCAAGAAATTCCGTCGATGACAATACACCTTCGTGCTCTAAGGACACCGCATCCGGCGTGACCGTTTGAAAATTTTCAATGACCCATGCTTCAGAACCACTGATTACAGAAAACTCATAATTCTGTTCAAAGGTATGCAAGCGCTGACGCAATTCCTCTACCGGAAACAAAATCGTCAAAAGGTAACGCTGTGAATTATCTTCATTCAGTTGCACAGTCTTACCATAATACAAGCCATCTTCCCCTGGCACGGTTTCAACACGCCATCGGTCTAAGTCTTCTGATTCCAACTCTAAAAAGTGTTCATAATAAGCAACAATGTCGCTACGCCCATTGCCGTCGATACCTTCGTCGTAAGGCGTAATCGCCGTATAGCCAAAAGGTGAACTCAGGACCAATTTGGCGCTAGGCGCCAAAGCTTGCTGTATAAAAGCCTGATCTTTATAGCCTTCGAAGACGCGATTCACTTCAATCCGCAAATCCGTTGGCATTGATTTCAGGTAATCTTTATAAAGCATCAACACATCCGCCTCATCCAAATCGATTTTGGCATTATAGGTTCTTTCGATATCCTCATCATAACTCATCGAAGACATATGATAGTCTTCAATAATCGAACGCGCTTGTTGGTCACTGAGTTCCATAACAAACCAGGATTTGAAAATTTCTAGCGCTTGAGCATCCTGTTCAAAGGAGCGCCTCATAATTTGGACGTTCTCCTCTATCGTATCCATCAGCGCCTCTTTGACCACATACCGTTCATGAGCCACATGTGTGTAAACGCCATAATTACCTAATATAAGTGTCATTACAAAAGCCACAACAATGCCTGCCATAAGCCATTGTCGCGTGCTGAATTTATCAATAATCTGTTTCATTCTGTCACCATTATCCTTATTTAATTTCGTTTGGCGCCAATACCCCCAAAGAAATCACCATTTTAGTCGCTTCTTCTACTGTAATATTCAAATACTTCACTTCCTCTGGACTGACAAAAATCATGAATCCACTTGTCGGATTTGGTGTTGTCGGCACAAAAACAGCCAACATGTGCTCACCATCAATCATGACGTTGTCATTGGAAATGAAACCGATGCTTTGTGTGCCCTTTCTTGGGAAATCCACGAGCACGGGCTTCTTAAAGGCCACCTTTTCCTTTTTGAAAACCGAGTTGCTGATATCTCTTGTAGCATTATAGACAATCTGTGCGTATGGAATCTTTGCAATGACTTTTTCAAAAAGTGCAATCAGACGATTGCCCAAATACTGTTTAACCAGCAGACCTGCACCGTAGACCAAAACAATCGTAATCAGAAATCCAAGCCCCACAATGCGCTTTCCGAATAGTTGTTTAATAACCGTTGAAAGTATGCCATCTACAAAGAGAAAAGCCTTTACAAAAACATAAATCGTAATGGAAATCGGCAATATTGCCGACAATCCTGCCAAAAAAGTATTTACATAATGTTTTTTAAACTGATCTTTCGGCATCGTATCCGCCACCTTTTTTTATTTTATGATATCATTATAAAATAACGCTTAACAAAATACATCAAATACAATCATAATATTGAAAAGAGGTCAACATGTCAATATCAGATCAAATCATTTATGAAGATAAACATATTATTGTTTTGTCAAAACTTCCGGGACAACTCAGTCAGCCTGATAAAATGAACCAAAGTAATTTGAAATCGGAGTTGGAGGATTATTTGCTGACATCTGGACAACGTCAAAAATCACCCTTTGTCGGTGTCATCCACCGACTGGATCGACCTGTCGGCGGCGTCATGGTCTATGGCAAGACCAAAGAAGGCACGCGCGAGCTGAACAACCAACTACAAACGGATGCCTTTAAAAAAGTCTATCTCGCTGTGGTAAAAGGCATTCCAACCCCTGAACAAGGAAATTTACAACATTATTTGGTCAAGAATCAAAAATTGAATCTTTCCAAGGTTGTTCCTGAAAATACAGCCAACAGCAAAATGGCCTCACTCGATTATAGTGTGATTGACACCAAGACACACCCACATCTTGGTCCATGCAGCCTTATAAAGGTGACACTCCACACCGGACGTCACCATCAAATCCGCGTCCAATTCGCCCATGTAGGTCATCCACTTCTAGGCGATACGAAATACGGCGAAAAAGACGGACAAGCGATTGGTCTTTGGGCCTATCAGCTGACTTTGAAAGTACCTTTCAAAGATGCCACGGAGACCTTCAGTAGACTTCCTGAAGATGCACCTTTTAGCCTATTTGATATGGCAAAATTGCGCTAGTCCAACGATTTAATATATAGAGGGGTGTATCTGAGCACCCCCGTTTCAGAACTGCTCTCCATCAAGGCAAGAGACTTTACCTGAACCTGGCACTTCTCTTTGAATGCCGGTAAGCCATCAATAACAACCTGGCGTCCCAAGGTGATATGCGGTGTATAGGCTTGTTCCTCCACCGTTTGCAAAATACTTTCTACCGCACAACGAATCCGTTCGTGCAAAACATTCAAGGCTTCCGATGGCTCTATGCCGACCCATGGAATGCACTTGCTTTTCTTTTGGAAAGAGCCAATCCGATCCAAGGTGATTGTAAAACCTGACATATCCTTTACCGCCTCGACTACGGCTAGCCAAAGCGGTTCAACTAGATCATCATCCACCATCCCAAGAAATTTTATCGTCAAATGAAAATTTTCCTTGTCATGAAATTTACCGCTTTTCGCTTGATGCATCACCGACTTTTGAGCAGTACTCAGAACCGCCTTGACATCATCCTCAAAGGGTATTGCAAAAAAAATACGTTTCATAAGGCACCTCCTGCAGACTCTCATGTAGTAAGTATACGTCAGCCTTTTTACAAGGGCAAGTCTCTTCCCTCATGTTGACGTATGCAACCTTTAATCTTTATAATAGTAGGAGAAAATCACTCAGGAGGTATTTATGTTAAAAGAAATCAGTGAACTTACATTTAAAGATAAAAAACAAATGTACAATTTTATGAAAATGCGTCTCACCGCACTCATCGGTGAAGAATCAGACTGGTTGGCCAATCTCTCCAACGCTTCCGCACTCATGTGGCAAATTCTAGATGATATCAACTGGTCGGGATTCTATCTCATGAAAAACGGAAAACTGGTTCTAGGACCCTTTCAAGGAAAACCGGCCTGTGTCAACATTGAGGTCGGAAAGGGCGTTTGTGGCACGGCTGCTTCCACCAAGGTATACCAACTCGTTAAAGACGTTCACGACTTCCCTGGGCACATCGCCTGCGATTCTGCTTCTAACTCCGAAGTCGTCATCCCAATCATCATCGACGGCACCGTCGTTGGCGTACTGGACATTGACAGCCCTTCGCTGAACCGATTTGACCACGAGGACGTCGAAGGCTTAACCAAGTTTGTCGATATCCTCATCAAATACATCGATTTTGAAAGCGCTTTAAACCGATAAAACAAAAAATGCAAAGGAGCACCCGCTGAAGTGCTCCTTTTCGCATTTCTTTTTATCAAATTTATATAAACCACATTTGTTTTTTATGCTTCTTTTTTGTTAAATGCTAAATTGATCAAATAAATGAAACCTGCTAAATAAAATCCGATGACCAAAGTCATCATAACCATTGATTGAATTGACATTATTCAGCCACCCCTTCCATTGCTTCTTCAGCATTCTTGTGGGACATTTTATTAGCGAACAGTTTGTTCGTTGAAAATGCAAATACAAACAGAATTGCAAACTGCACAAGAATTGTGCCTACACTGAACACTTCTTTTGGATCTAACCAGCTATCTGGATACCATGTACTCGCTTGCCACATCCACCAGCCAAGTAAAATAACGAAGATGAAAGGAATCATATACATCGTATACGTCCACCATTTTGGTACTTTTAAGTCTGCCCATGGTGCATTGATGATTTCCGTTCTGATCTTTTCTGGACCATAGTTAATCATTGCCAACGCTACAAATAGGCCACTCACTAGAAGCGCTACACCCCATACCCAGTCTTGGTTGTCTAGGATATTCAAACTATAAGCCGATGGAATTCCTAATAAGAAACCAAAACCTGTTACGATCAATGTCGACTTTTGTCTGTTTAAACCTGCATCCATGAAAGTACGAACACCTACTTCGATCATAGGAAGTAATGAAGATAAGGCTGCAATCGCCATAGCTAAGAAGAAGACCGCTGCTACCAATTGACCAAATGGCATTGTTGTAAATAATTGTGCCAAGTAGATAAATGTCAATCCAGAGTTACCTGCGCTAAGTACTTCACCTGCAAATTCTGGGCTAGGTGATAATGCGAAGATCGCACTCATAACGGTTACACCTGCTAAAAGCGCACCTACATTATTACCAAATCCCATAATCGCACAGTTACATGGAATATCTTCTTTCGCATGCGTATAAACCGCATAAGTGATAATGAAACCCCAGCCTGCGCCTGTCGACCAAGCACACTGTGTGAATGCTTCCAACCAGATTTTCGGATTCGAAAGCATCGCAATATCTGGGTTGAAAAGATACTGTAAACCTTGTAATGCACCTGGTAATGTGACCGCTCTCACAAACGCACCAATCAAGAGTACAAATAACATTGGAATCATAATCTTGCTGGCTTTTTCAATACCACCAGAAACACCTTTGTAGATAATAATTGTTGCAATCGCCATTGAGATAAAGTGGAATAGAATCGTTTGCGATGGCGTCGTCGTAAACGTCTTCCAGATGACTTCCGTCATTTCAGTTGTTGAATTTGGTGCAAAAGCGCCAGTTAGCGCCAAGGTGAAATACTTCACGCACCAGCCCATGACCACCGAATAATAAAACATGATCAATAAGCACACACCAACAATCCAAGTACCCATCCATGTGAATTTCTTTCCAAGGAAATCCCTAAAACCAGCAATAGCACCGTATCCAGTTTTCTTACCAATAACCATTTCAGCCATTAATAATGGAATACCCCAAGTGAATAGCGCAATCGTCCACGCTATGATAAAGGGGCCACCACCATTTGCCGCGGCTACTCTTGGAAAACGCCAGATGTTTCCAGTCCCTATTGCCATACCAATACTTGCTGCAATGAAGCCCCATCTACTGCTCCATTGTTCTTGTCCTTTACTCACGAATAAAACCTCCACCCTTGTTAGTTTCATAACAATCCAGATTATTAAAAATGCATTCGCGAACATTCTGTACTCCGAATGCATTTATTAACTTTCTGTAATTTTATGATCACTGCTCATTTATTATGTTATCTCAATAATTTTGACATTGCAAGGTTTTTGAAGGTTTCTTAGTATAATATTACGTTTTGTTAATAATTTAAATCTTAACTATTACAAACTCGTAATAATTCGAGCATTTGAAAACATCGCTTGAATTTTCAGTCAACCGTATATTTACTCGGCTACTGCGTCACCAGGATTAATAAAAAAAATCCGTCTATGCACATGGCATACGGACGGATTGTTTGATTTTTATTTATTTCAGCTATATGTTTCAATGGATTTCTTAATCCTCAATTAATTTGAGGCCATCACAGGTTCACTTTTAGATTCATTTTTTCCTACAGCTGATCTGAGCATGCTAACAGAAGTTATAAAGACTACCGCTACAACCAATTTATTAAGTGTGTCTACCGACATTGATTTGACTAAAAAGGCTGCCAGCAAGACCCCTACGACACCGAAAATATTAAATGCCATAGATAGATGTCTATTGAACGCACCCTCTTTAACGAATTTAATGGAAGCTACGGGCTGTAAAAATGCAGCCGATCCCATCATAATCGGAAATGCGACTAATGGAGACATCCCTAAAGTGAATACCAAGGCCATTATTGGAGCGAAACATCCAACACCAAAACATTGTGTAATACCGGCTATAAAAGCCCCAATACACCCAATGACAAGCTTTATTCCCGTCAACCCGACAGCGTCACCTCCTGGAGGCATCAAACCTGTCATTTTGCAAATCATAATTGTGGCAACCAATAACAAGGCGACCGCCATAGAAAGTTGTACTTTGACTTTAGGTAATTTAGAGACAAGCCCCGCACCAATGTAGGCACCTAATGAACAGCTCACAAGGATAGCCACCAAGGTCGTCGTATCTACTTTGACGACCGTAATAAATATGAATGCTTCTGCAATCACAGGCAAGCAATTTGCAACATTCAACGTTCCTGGAATTTGTTTATCGTCAACCATTTTGGTGAACTTAAAAATTGCTGCAGACGGTGCAAAACTACCAACCCCAAGAGTATCAAAGAAATTTACAACCGCACCAATAGCGCCAGCTGTAAAGAAATTGATGTTTTCCAACTTGCCTTCTTTCTTTACCGCCAAATAATCTTTAACAAAAATAAAAATGAACATAACTGCAAATACAAATAAGGTACCTAATATAATTTGAACCATGATATCCTCTCCTGACTTTCCAATCTCCCACGATTGTTTTCTACAAAATCAAACCCAACATTTTGTTAATTAAATAACAACACAGATCATTAAAAATGCATTCTCGAACATTCTGTACTCGAATGCATTTGTTAACTTTCTGTAATTTCACGATTGTTATTCCTGCATTATGTTAACTCAACATTTTAGATATTGCAAGGTTTTTGAAGGTATCTTAGTATGAAATTACGGTTTGTTAATAATCTTACTCTGAAATGTTAATGTTGTTTAACATTTTGTACTTTTAACGAATTTAGTTTGAATGTTCAGTCAACTATATATTTGCTGGACTATTTCGTGATCCTGATTAATGAAACTTTCTAGGGGTAGTTAATGAAAAATAGCAAAATTAAGGAGGTTTATTATGAAAAAGGCCGAACTGACAGCAATTAAACAAGCGATTCTCATGGAAATAGAGGGTTATGAGTTTTACAGAATGGCACAGAAGAATTTTGACAATCCAGAGGTTAAAGATGCTTTTGGCACCTTGATGGATGAAGAACGGATGCACGCCGACTGGCTCAAAACAACCTACGAACACTTAAATCACTCACCAGATAAAAGCTTGGATCTGTCGTTTCTGGACACAAAGCCCAGCGCTAAGATATTTGATTGGAAAAATCTGATGCACCAAAGCGCGCAGTCACCCCTAGCCGCTTTAGGCATTGCTCTTGAATTGGAGAAGAGCTCAATGGCGCATTATAAAAATCTGGCTCAACAGGCCGATGACGCTAATTTAGAACGATTGTTTAACGTACTCGCGACTTGGGAAGAATCTCATTATAAACAGTTCGACGAACTGTATCAACAACTGAAGGATGAGTGGTGGTCAACACAGCACTATGCACCATTCTAAATAAGAAAGGTGATGCGTTGATTAACGCATCACCTTTTTAAAAGGGCTATTCTGCCAAACTTTCCTTGATTTTTTCCACTGCCTCAGCAGATAGGACACTTGGTTTATCGATCACATAGGCTACGAATTCTTTAAGCGGCACGATCGGCACACCGATGTTCAACTTTGCCACCGCTCTTTTTGATAAGCAAATCACTTCATACACCGGAATTTCCATTTCTAGATATTCCCCTATTTTTTCAAATTCCCGCCGCTGCTTTTCCATCCGTCTGACTGGATTGGGCATGGAAAGTTTCCTATGTTCAAGCACCTGATACCAAGATACATCTTCCTCATCCCCATAGACGCGGCCCAATATTTCTGAGTTATAATAGATATTAAAGATACCACGAGTGGAAACAAAGAGATAGGGTGCTAATGTTTGATTATCCAGCATCACATCTTCTATGACCGAGCCATGAGCCATGAGTTGTTCCAAATAGGCTTCAAAAGGTTCCTCTCCTTTGAATTGACCAACACGCCATCTAAACAGGAAGAAGATTCCCGCTAAAAAAATCAAAAATATCACTAAATGCATATGTCCACCTATCTTTCTATCGCTT
This sequence comes from Clostridia bacterium, assembly GCA_016938815.1. GTDB lineage: Bacteria > Bacillota > Clostridia > Peptostreptococcales > Acidaminobacteraceae > JAFGTX01. Next base: position 26,149 of record JAFGTX010000066.1, read on the forward strand.
TTTCCAATAAATGTGTTATGATAATTATGCCTTTCTTTGAGGTTTCGAAGACTTATTTCTATTATAAACAAAACTTTAGGAGTTGAATACATGGACGAAAAAAATAAAGGCATTATTTTGATTATTCTTTCATCACTTTTCTTTGCTTTGATGGCAACGACCGTCAAATTCGCCGAAGGCTATTCCTTGGCTGAAAAAGTGTTCTTTAGAAATTTCATCGGCTTACTGGTCATGACCTACAGCATCTATCAACAGAAGATTTCATTCAAACCCAACAATTTGAAACTGCTAACGCTTCGATCACTTCTGGGCTTATCTGGCGTTTACCTTTATTTTATTACCTTGGGTCACTTGGACCTAAGTCTGGCAGTTACCCTGAACAAAACATCACCCTTTTTCGTTATGATTTTTGCAGTCATCTTCTTGAACGAGAAATTGACACGATATAAACTGGTGAGTCTAATTGTCGCGATCGGTGGCGTAATTATCATTATGCGACCTTCAGCAGCATTTGATCCTGTCTATGGCATCGTGGCACTATGCGCCGCAGTTGTAGCCGGTGGCGCCTACACGGTCGTACGCATGCTCAAAGACTATGACCATCCGCTGGTCGTCATCTTCTATTTTTGTCTCTATTCTGTCCTCATCACTGGACCGATTGCCTTAAAAAGCGGCATGCACATCACTTCATTTAAGGACATTGGTATACTGACACTCATCGGCTTGTTCGCAGTCATCGCTCAAACACTCATGACTTTCGCCTATCGATACGCCCCCGCTTCTGAGTTGGCGATTTATTCTTATATGAATATCGTTTTTTCATTCATCATCGGCGTGGTATTATTTCACGAAAGTCTTGCCATAATAAATGCCGTCGGTGTGATGCTCATCATTCTTGCGGGTTATATCAACTATCTTGGACAGATGAAAAACCTACATAAAATTTCAAAAGCATAGGAGTTTTGACATGAAAAAGTTATTATCAATTTTAGTGCTATTGCTATGGATCGCCACAAGCTCCAGTTTTTGTGAAACTCAAGGCGATTATACGCTGATGATTTACATGAACGGTTCTACATTAGAAAGTAATTATGACTATATCGAGCAGGCCTTTCGTGGTAATGCATCCAAAGACCTGTCTGAAATGATTGCCGGTTACCAAGGCGATGATCATATCAATATCATCCTCGAAACCATCGGTACCAAGCGTTGGGACAACGATTACGTCAGTAGCGAGGAAACTCAACGCTTTATACTGACTCAAGATGGCTTTAAGCTGCTTGCCAGCTTGCCTAACCAAAACGTTGGCTATAAAAAAGGACTCTCTGACTTTATCCTCTGGAGCAAACGACTATACCCCTCTGATCATTATGGTCTGATTCTTTGGAATCACGGCGGTGGTCCAGTCTATGGATTTGGTCTTGATGAAAACTTCGGTGGCGATATCTTGCATATAGAGGAACTTGTCGGTGCACTATCTACCGTGCAAACAAATGCCAATATCCATTTTGATTTTATCGGTTTCGACGCCTGTCTGATGGCCAGTCTCGAAATTGCAGATGCCCTTTCACCTTATGCCGACTATCTTTTTGCGTCTGAGGAATGGGAACCTAGCCACGGATGGTACTACACTACTTTGCTTGAAAAGTTACACGAAACACCCACGATGGATACAGAAACACTCGGTAAAATCATAGCCGATAGTTATCTAGAGGAAGCCAATGAAAAAGGTGAAAGCTACAACATTACCTTTTCCGTCATCAAACTGGCTGCGGTACAAAGCGTCGTAGACGAGCTTGAATTGTTAACTGAATTTGCACAGCCTTTTTTCAAAACACCGGCCAATTTCTACGATTTTGCAAAAGCGGCTGCTAAATCCCGGGCCTTTGGCGGCAATACCGAATCCCTAGGTTATACAGACCTAATTGATTTGAAAGACTTCGCCGATCAGCTTTCAAAAAAACTCGCTCTGCCGACGGAGCGTATCACAGAAGCCTTAGACGCAGCCGTCGTTTATAAAATCGATGGTTCCAACTCAAAAAATACCGGCGGCCTCTCCATCTATTTTCCGCTTAGGGATAAAGCACATCTTGAAGAGGATATGAAACTTTACCGAAATATCGGGTTTTCAGAAAGCTACGTCGCCTTTTTGGACGCATTCCAAAATCATATGACATCACTTTCAAGCGACGACGAACTCACTTATGATTTAAAACCGCCCAACGACCAAAGTGATTTTTACCATGTTCTTTTCGAAGATGAAGACCTCGATAAAATCGCCCAAGTCTATTTGGATATTTTTGTCCTGACAGAAGATGATCCTTTCCCAGATTATACCTACATCGGCTACGGCTATGACAATTTGGTCTTCTTCGACACATCTGATCGATACTACAACGAAATGTTCGATAAGGATTGGGTACACCTAGATAATACCCCACTTCTCATAAGACTGATGAGCGACAATGAAAACGACATCGAATACGAGTCACCGGTTATTTATAACCAGCAAAAGATGTATTTGCTTTTTTCCTATGATAAAATCGAAAAAAAATACCTCATCAACGGTCTTAGAAAAGGTGTGGACCCTATCACCAGAAAACCAGACAAGGAAATCTATCAACTAAAACCAGGATCGACCTTGCAACCGCTTTATAGAGGCTACAATTCTAAATACAGACGCTTCGAGTGGGTAGAAGGCGAAGCCCTCACCATAATTGTCGATACCGTCATTACGAGAAAAGATTTAAACGCAGAAAACTACGTTCTTGCCTTTCGTTATTACGATTACAGCTTTCAATCTTATCTGACCGATTTCTTCAAGTTTGAACGATAGTCGTATGTATTAGAAATATTAAAAACCCTTTTTCCAGACCATCATGCTGTGGTACTTAGAAAAAGGGTTCTTTTTATATTATAGTGTCTTAAAATTAGCCACGCTTTCCGATAATTCAATTGCCACATTTCGGTTTGTCTCTGTCAGTGCATTAACCTCCTCAACGGATGCGGTCTGCTCTTCTGTGGATGCAGAAATTTCCTGACATGTCGCAGATAGGTTGGCGGTAAGTTCTGCAAGGATATTCACAGCACTCATAATATCACCCTTGCTATCTTCGACTGCATTGTTGACAGAAACAACTTCATCCATCGACATAACCAACGCTTCGATTGAGTCTTGTATCTTCTCAAAAATTTCAAGCGTTCTGCCAAGGGTTTCTTTTTGATGTATCGATGCATCACCAATGGCTTGAACATCAGAAGTTGTCAACTTTGTCTTTTGTGAAATGCTGCCAATGATGGTCTCGACTTGTTCCGTTGTCACGCTCGTCTCCTCCGCAAGTTTGCGTATCTCCTCCGCGACAACAGCGAAGCCTCTACCCGCATCTCCCGCTCTTGCAGCTTCGATTGAGGCATTCAACGCCAATAGGTTTGTCTGATTGGAGACCGAGCGAATACGTTCTGTAAAATCTTTCATATTGGTGACAATCACGTCAATATCGGTAATTCCTTTTGAGACGATCAGCGTTTTAGAAATGCTGTCCTGAATGACTTGAGCCAGCTCACTAATAATTTCTTCACCTTCATGGCTCAAGGAATTGACCACATCTACCTGCGCATTCGCCTGTTGGATACTGGTATGACCTTGATCGATACGTTGACCCAGGTTCTCAGCACCAAACGCAACTTTGTCTGCTTCTTTTGCCTGATCTGTAGCTGACATAGCCAATGACTCTACAGCCTTTGCATTTTCACTAATAGCCTGTGCTGTTTCGTTCATGATTTCAGATAACTGGTCAGCACCGCTTTCTACCTTTCCGGCATCCTTTTTAAGACCGACAATCAAGGCACTTAAATCAATTTTCATTTGATGCACAGCATTGGCGATAATACCTATATCATCCTTTTGTCTTAACAATTTTTCATCTTCCGTGCTTGTGAAATCACCACCGGCAATTTCTCTAAGCTGTTGACTAAGTACCGTCAAGGGTTTAACCAGCAACTTGATCAAGAGCATAATCAGAAGCGCTGCGATTATACATGTAGCCAAGGTTGACACCACGGACTTCCATGCATTATTTCGCAATGCGACGTTCATCCGTTCTAGTGAAATACCTATGCAAATGGATCCTTTAAGTACACCCTCCTCATAGTAAGGTATCTGAACATCATAAGCCTCGACACCCGTCGATTCATCCTTCCAGTAAGAAGCACCAGCAATGCCCTTCTGAGTAGCATTCACCGTTATTTCATCCGTATAGGTTTCCCCAATCATGGTTTCAGTCCCTGCCAAGGCAACACCCTGTTCATCGATGATCAGAGCATAGAGGACATCCTCATTCTCTTGGGCATCCTTAAGCATCACATCTGCGTTGAAGCGGGATTGGAGCGCTTGAAGCGTCGTTGCTTTAACACCCATCTGAATGTAATAGCCTTTGGTACTCATGACCATACCACCGTACTTATTCAATTCACCCGTTATCAAATCTCCGCGAACAGCTTCAATATAGTTTTCCTGAAAACCGTCAAAGACAGGATCCATCACGTGTCCCTTTGGATACTGCCATCCGACATAATCAACAATATCTGAATATACGATTTTTCGATCCGAATCAATAATAAAAATACCGCCGTCGATATTCAATTTCGGTGCTATTGAAATCAGCAGTTCATTGGACATCTCTTCCATCGGTATCATGTTTATGGATTCACAGGCTTGGAGAATGCGTTCTGCCATAACGCCGTCTAAAACACCTTCAAATGCTTTAGAGTTTTTTAATTTTTCATCCACAGAAAAAGCCAAATTGAACCCCTCGTTTTTCATCTCCTCCTGAAAAAGCCTTTCGACAGCATTCAGGTTCTGAATCGTCAACAAACCGCTGGCTATTACTATGATAATTACCATAACAAGTGTTAATTTCGTTTGAAACTTCATTGTGATGCCCCCCCATTTTTAGATATAGACGTGTTTATATTTTAACCATGTTTATATTTTATAACATTTGGGGTGGAAAACAACCGAAATATCCAAAAAAATCTATCTATTCATTGCTTTTTTTGAAAAGTGTTGATTTTACATGCTTTTCTTCACCTTTCAGAATCGAAATGACATTTTTTTTGTGTTTATAGACGCTTAAGAGGACAATCCACAAGCTGATCACCAAGGGCAAAATACCATAATGACCAAGATAGGTTCCAAGCAGCAACACCAGCAGCAAGCCAAATGTCCCAAGCACGATATAATCCGTCAATAAACTCACTAGGACAAAAACGAACATCCCAACTAGACCTAAAATAAGATTTAAACCCAATAACATGCCGATTAGTGACGCGGTGCCTTTTCCTCCTTTAAAATCCATGAAAAATGGGAAATCATGCCCCAATATGACAAAGAAACCTGCCGTGTACGTATAGTGCCCCAATAGAACATCTCCATGAAAAATGATTCTAAGAATCCACAACGCTGCAAACGCCTTCAAAATATCAATGACCGCTACGAGGCCACCGTATTTTTTTCCATATGCAAGGGTCATATTAGAGGCACCTGCATTGCCATTGCCTTTTTCACGGATATCGTCGCGAAGAAAAAACCGGCTAATCAAGTAAGATGCCTGAATACAACCAAAACCATAACCCACGATCGCACTAAAGAGATAATGCACAACCTCACCCCCTGTCTATCTTATACCCACTTTCAAGTGACCACGAAAAAGTATTTATAATGATTTTAGAAATACTTTAGAATTCTTTTGACGCCTCTTTAGCATCTTATCCTAAACTTAATTTACATTACAGATTATTAAACAAGGAGGCGTATGATGAATATACCTGAATTAAAAATGCCTAAGAACTTTTTAGGAAAAATTTCATCAATGTTTGTAGATAAATATAAAGTCGTTTATCTTATCATTATAACATTGCTCTTATCCGGTGGTCTCTCTTATATGAACATTGCAAAAGAAACCGTACCGGATATTTCTTTGAACTACCTTTATGTGGCCACTGCTTTTCCGGGTGCATCCGCTGAAGACGTAGAATCCTTGATTACAGATCCAATCGAAGACGCGATTCAAGGTCTTGATGGGGTTGATAAAATCACCTCGGATTCCCAAGGCAACTATTCGCAGATCATCGTAGAGTTTGAAGAAGATTTCGATATGGATCAGGCCGAGATGGACGTCAATAACAAAGTCGACCGTATTACTTTACCGGACGGCGCCATGGAGCCTACCGTCGGTATTTTCGAAACCGGAGAAATGCCTATTTTCAAGCTTACCGTAACCGGTGATTACGACCTCATTGCTCTAAAGTCCTTTGCTGAAGATCTACAAAGTCAGATTGAAAAAGTAGATGGGGTTAGAGCAGTGGAGCTATCCGGTGGATATGAGCGAGAAATCCAAATCATCGTTGACTTCAACCGCCTTGCCGAATACAGCATGGATATCAACACGCTGAAAAACTCCCTTCAGGCAGCCAACATCAACGTACCTGCAGGCGATACAGAAATAGATGGAGAACTTCTTAACGTCCGTATTGATGAAAGTTTCTCATCCATTGAACAAATCGAAAACCTGATGCTGTTGACCTCTACAGGCAACACCATTTTCCTTAAGGACGTCGCTGACGTTCAAGACAGTTACAAAACACCAGATTCCTACTCCGATGTCTACATCGCAGACCTAGGAACAGCCAAATCTACGCCAGCGGTCTACTTAAGCATTAAAAGAACCAACGGCTATGACATCGTACAACCTTGTGAAACGATCAGAAACATCGTCGCAACCGCTCCAGGATCACTCATGCCAAGCGATGTTAACCTCATTGTTACATCGGACCAAAGTATGGATGTAACCAAAGATTTATCAACCGTTATTAACAACGCTCTTGGCGGTCTCATTACCGTGATCATCGTATTGTTCATCTTCATCGGTTTAAACGAAGCACTGATTGTATCGGCTGTTATTCCGCTATCCCTGCTCATGACCCTAGTTGTGATGAAAGAAATCGGCATCAGCTTGAACACCATCTCCCTAACCGGATTTATCATTGCCCTGGGCCTTCTCGTCGATAACGCCATCGTCGTTATGGAAAACGTCGATCGCCTTAGAGAGCAAGGCGCCAATAAAATTGACGCTGCAAAAGCTGGTTCCAATCAGGTTGCACCTGCCGTATTTTCCGCGACACTGACAACCATCGGCGCATTTCTGCCGGTTGCCATGACTGGCGGTATAATGGGCAAATTCTTGGCAGTTATGCCTAAGACCGTCATCATCATCATTGCCGCTTCATTCTTTATGTCCATTGTCATTACGCCAGCACTCTGTGCACGTTTCTTGCCAAAGTATAAAGTCAATGAAAAAGCGAAACTATTAAAATCTAAAAGAGCGACGATTTTATCCATACTAGTTATATTCCTACTTTCGCTCTTTGCCTTTGCTAACAGCTTCCATGTTGAATTGTTGACAATCGGTGCCGCATGTATATTCGCCGGCGTCTATGTTGCCAAACTTTATTTTACACGTCGCGAACACAGCGACGATTATGTTGGCTTCATTGAAAAATATAAACGCTACATGTTCCAATTGCTAAAAAATAGAAAACAGAAAATCCTTATTCTCATTGCTGTCATTGCTGTATTTATTGGCTCCATTGCAACCATTCCAACCGGTATATTGAAACTGGAACTCTTTCCTTACGAGGAACCTTCCAGCATCAATGTCAACATCACAGCACCGGTTGGCACCTTGTTAAGAGACACGCGCAATATCACTTATCAAACAGAGAGTTTACTCTTTAAATACAGCGATATTGAATCATTCAACACGACGATTGGTGGCAACGGCGAAAATGAGGCTAGCATCAGCGTAGAACTGATTGATAAGGAGGACCGGGTTCTTAAGAACAACGATTTGATCGAATCCCTTAGAAAGGAAGTCAACGAAATTCCAGGTGCTAACTTTGAGATAGAGGCCGTGACTTCTACTCACAGAATGCAAAGCGGTAAAACCATCTCACTCGGACTGATGGGCGATGATATGGATGAGCTTGAAATCTATGCCAACCAATACCTAGAAGTCTTGAAGGGTATTGATGGCGTCGTTGAACCAGGTCTCTCTACTGAAGGCGGCCTTAAAGAGCTTTCCATCGACATTGATAACAACAGAGCTTTTGTCTACGGTTTAAATGTTGGCACCATCGCACAAGAAATCAGAAATCAGATTTCTGGTAGCACCGTTGGTGTCTACAAGGAAGACGGTGAAGAATACGATTTATCCATTTACTACGAAGAAGGCCGCATCACTTCTGTGGAAAACTTTGATAAAATCAACTTTTTAGCTTCAGATGGATCCATTGTCAACTTCAACGAAGTCGCAACCATTACCCTTGGTCAAAGCAGCAGTTTGATCCAAAGAGAAGATGGCAAAAAAGTTATCAACGTCGAATCCGACTTGGTTTTCGGTAAAAATGCCAATATGGTGAACCGCGAGTTCATGAATGCAGTTAAGGACATCCAGCTTCCTGACGACATCGAAATCAAGGTCGGTGGAGAAGCCAACGACTTAAACGAACAGCTTGGAGAAATGGCGAAGAACTTTATGATTGCAATGCTGCTGGTATATATGATTCTGGTCATCCAGTTCAACTCCCTAATGCAACCGATCGTTATCCTACTCAGCGTGCCCTTCTCAATTATCGGTGTTATCTTTGGACTTGTTGTTACAGGTAATAATTTAGGCTTCTATGCTATGTTCGGCATCGTTGCTCTCGTAGGTATCGCCGTTAACGACGCAATCGTGCTGATTGACTATATCAACTACCTGCGAACTGAAGGCGTCGAAAAGCACGAAGCAATTTCTGAAGCTGTAAAAACGAGATTCCAACCGGTATTGGCTACTTCATTGACGACCATCGGTGGTGTGCTGCCACTGGCACTTTTCAACGATACTTTCAGTCAATTGGGTTTTGCCCTTATTTTCGGACTTATAGCCTCAACTGTATTGACACTTCTTATTATCCCAATCGTATACAATGCAGTTGATAATATGAGTGAAAAAGTATCCAGAAAGTTTTCAAAAGAATAGGAGTATAACCATGAAAAAAAATAAAAAATTCTATTTCAGTTTAGTAGCCGTTTTGATCGTTATGATCGTAGCAGGCGGCATTTTCTTAAAAACCGCACAAGGCAAAGCCAATGCAGATATGGTCAGCAATGTCGGACAGGGCATCAGCATCCCTGTCTCGACCGTTGCCGTTGAAGAAGGCACATTAGCAGATACTGTATTTGCCGTAGGCGCTATCCAGCCCTCTGCGTCTTACGACGTTAACGCAAAAATCTCGGGTGAAGTCGCGGAAATATTTTTCAACGTCGGGGACACGGTCAAAGAAGGTGACGTTCTCTTCAAAATGAAAGACAACACCTTCAACTCGGATAAAGCTTCAAAAGCGCAGGGTCTAAAAAATCAAATGGACTTGGCTAAGATTCAGTACGATCAAGCCACTAAAACCTACAACGATTCAAAAATACTCTTTGAATCCGGCGCGGTTTCTTCCGATCAATTGGATCAAGCCAATCTCGCTTACAAGAATGCCAAAGCAAATTACGAAAACGCAAGCCTAAGTTACAACGCCGGCGTTTCCGGTTTAAGTGATCAGAGTGATTACTACACGGTTAAAAGCCCTGTAGACGGCCTCATCACGGATAGAAATATCGAAGCAGGCATGTTTGCTTCAACGCAAAACGGCTTTACAATCATCGTGGATGATTCTTTGAAAATCAATGCAACCATCGCATCAAAATACATCGGTCAAGTGGCTATTGGTCAACCCGTCAATATTTATGTCAATACATTAAACCAATACTATACCGGTGAAATTTCATCCATTTCCTATGCTGCAAAAAAAGGGTCATACCCAATTGAAGTTTTACTCAAAAATTCGGATAAAAGCATCTACAGCGGTATGTTTGCCGAATTGAACATCGAAGTGGCCCATAAAGAGAACATTTTGCTAATTCCAATAGAATCACTGATCAAAGAAGGACAAACAGAATACGTCTATAAAATTGTTGATGGCATCGCCGTCAAAACGCCAGTAACTACCGGCATCCGTTCAAATTCTCAAATCGAAGCAAGCGGTGATCTAGCAAAAGAAGATCTTATTACTTTGGAAGGCAAAGAATTTTTGAAAGATGGCGCACAAGTCATGGTAAAATAAAGTAAGAAATGAGAAATAGGAGTAATTATGAAGCGAACATTGAAAGGTTCAAAGAAATACAAACAAATCGAACTCGGACGCGTAAGGCGGGGCATGATTTTTTCGTGGATATTTTCACTGATTATTCCCATCGTCATTATTACAGCCTTTAACGTGCTGACCTATGGTGATAATGCGCTTAAAGTAATTACACATCCTAACTTTTTCAACAGGTATGTTTTTCAACTAAAAGAACTGAATGAACCGGAATATTTATCTAAGACTTTAGAGAATCTTGTGATTGACGAACCTTCAGAAGCAGCCCTTTCAAAAGAGATCACAGACTTCAAAAATACTGCGATTACAGAAGCTAACGAAGACATGTATCAAGATATGATGGTTCTGGTCCGAAAAAACGCCCGTGTCGTCTTTTCGCAAAATTTCGGAACCCTCAGCGAAAAGCAGATTTCAGGATTTCAACGTCTTTCCGCTGCCATTCTACCGCCTTTTCAACCCGGGCGGAGCACCAACAACGAAATGCTTTTCCACGAAACAGGCTACGTTATTTCGCGTCAAATGGATTTCTATTTCGACGACCATTCCAAAGGTAGTATCTTCATTTTAAGAAAATACACCAACGTACCAGGGAAAATCGCAGCCATTGTCGGGAAAAACATTCTCTACGTCATCGCCTTGATGTTCCTTTTCCACACCCTCTTTGCAGTCCGCATGTCCAAGCGCTTTACACGACCGCTTAAAAACATGATCACGGCAACCGAAGAGGTTATGGCAGGCAATTACGAGTACCAGATTCCTATTGAGCGCAAAACCGTACTCCGTCTACTTTCCTCCGCTCTGAACGACATGATCGAGGAATTGAACAAAGGCAAGCTTTATCGTGAACGCATGGAAGCGACGCGTTCGGAATTCATCGCTAACCTCTCCCACGATATGAAAACACCACTGACATCCATCAAAATTCACGCCCAAGCGATTAAAGACGGCATAGTGAATACACCGGAAAAAATGGATAAGTATATTGATAACATTTTGAAAAAGAGCAGTGATATGGACGTCATGCTGGATGAACTGAAAATATTCAGCGAGTTGTCCTTAGGTACCGGCAACTATGCTATGGACATCGTCAACTTTGAATATTTTCTCATGGATGTCGTCGACGAACTCAAATATGACGTCAACGCCAAAGACATTGAACTCCTTGTCGAAAGCAACGTAACACATCCATTTTTGAAATTCGATCCAACTAAAATCAAGCGCCTCATCACCAACATCACCTTCAATTCTGTCAAATATGCAGAAAAGAGGCCTTTAAAAATTCTTTTCGAACTCAGCGAGCTACTTGAAGAAAGCCAGCACTGCATCCAATTGGTTATCAGCGATAACGGCCGAGGCGTATCTGATGACAAGCTCGAAAAAATATTCGACCAGCACTACCGTGTGGATCCAGCTCGAAATCAAACCATTTCCGGAAGCGGTCTAGGTTTATCCATTGCAAAATCCATCATTGAGCACCATGGTGGCAGCATTATGGCACAGCGAAGCGCACTCGGCGGTCTTGCCATCGTTATTAATTTCAAATGTGAGGTGAACGATATTGAAAAAAATTCTAATTGTTGAAGATGACATTTCTATTGGTGAAGTTGAAAGAGATTATTTGGAGATTTCCGGTTTCGATGTCACCGTCGTCAACGATGGTTTGATTGGCTATCAGGAAGCGCTAAAAACAGACTATGATTTGATTATTCTGGATGTTATGTTACCTAATATGGATGGCTTCAATATCTCCAGAGAACTTAGAAAACAGAAGGATATGCCTATCATCATGGTGACAGCTAGAGGTGAAGAGATTGATAAGGTGCGCGGCTTAGGACTCGGAATTGATGACTACATCACCAAGCCCTTTAGTCCTAATGAGTTGGTTGCACGGGTAAAAGCACATCTCGCACGCTATGAACTGCTTAAGGGCACAAGCATGTCCACCCTTCAGGAAATCATCGAAGTCCGCAACATCGTCATTAACACCGAAATGCGTCAGGTCTTCGTAAACGACCATGAAATCGACCTCACCGCTAAGGAATACGACCTCTTGGTGCTTCTGATTTCAACGCCCAACAAAGTCTTCACCAAAGATGAAATCTTCGAGAAGGTATGGGGATTTAATTCAGAACGCGACATACCGACCATTACCGTACACATCAGAAAATTGAGAGAAAAAATCGAGTTCGACCCCTCCAACCCCGAATACATTCAAACCGTTTGGGGCGTGGGTTACAAATTCAAAAAATAACAAAAATGCCTATCAACCCTCGTCGATAGGCATTTTTTCTGCATTCTTTTTTCTCACCTTAAATTTGATAACGTCTAAGGTCTTTTTTATAGGCTTCTGCCATTTTATCAAATTCATGAAGATCGCCGATAATCTTGCTCAACTCAGTAGTAAAGGTCGCTACAAAGGCGCTGACCTCTTCGCTGGATGCCGAGTTTTCCTCTGCGATAGCCGCTAGGGATTCCACATTTTCAGCAACTTTGTTGATAGATGCCGTTTCTCGATTCAACTGACTGACCATTTCAATAATCGTATTGGAAACTGTATTGATTTCATTTACCGCACTGTAGTTGTTGCCTGCCACAACATTTAACTGCTCGTTTTCTTTTTCAAGAATCTCATATTGATGACCAATCTGGCTGCCTAAGGCATCAATCTCAACCACAAAAGATTTCAAGCTTTCATTGATGCTGTTAACCGCGTCGCGCGTCTGATCCGATAATTGTCTAATCTCTTCTGCAACGACAGCAAAGCCTCTACCAGACTCACCAGCTCTAGCCGCCTCGATGGATGCGTTCAAGGCCAATAGATTGGTCTGATTTGAAATCGCTTCTACCGTATCAACAATGGTTGTCACGCTCTTAGCCATTTCCTGCAATTCAACACTGTTTTCACGCACCTGAAGAAACTCACCTAAAATACCATTTAGATTGCCACAGATTCTATTGAGGTCTTCATAACTCTCATTCAAACTCTCAACCGTCGTCTCCAGTTTTTCCTTGCTCTCATTTTCCTGTTCAACGATGTTGTTCAAAGAACGCATGTTGTCATGTAGAATACTTGCAGCGGATTCCGTTTCTTCTGCCTGATTGGTCGCTGTCAGAGCCAATTGTTCGACAACACCTGTAATTTCAGTCGCTGTATCGTCCATTTCACCAGCTGCTTCCGCAAATTTCTTGCTATATTCTGAAAGCTCATCTGTAATCCCTTTGAAACCAACAAAATCGGCACTAATCACCTTCTTGATTTCATTAAGAGCCATGTTTATTTTCTCAAATTCATCTCCTGTAGTGATGTCGTTCTCTGTACCATAATTTCTATTTTCCAACTGCTTGATGTGATTTATGATGCTGTTGATTGGCAACATGAGCATAGAACTCACTACGTAAGGTCCTGCTACACCAACAACAATCACAGCGACGAATAAAGGTATACCCTCTATGAATTGCGATAGTACACCATAAGTGATGCCCGTTAAAAGACCAGACGCAATCGCGATTTTCCCTGATACAGACTTAATGACGCCAAATCCCAAAATTTTATTCCACTTAAATTGCTTCTTATAATAAATTTCCTTAGGAAATTTGATTCGAATCTTCGTATAACCTTTAGACTCTTCTAGAACAGTCACTTCAACGTTTTCTCCAAAATGCTGTGCAGCACCTTTAATTAGGCCATGGAAATAACCAAACATGCCACGATCTGATTTGTAAGTCATTTCTGCCTCATACTTTGACACCGGCGTAATTCCCAAAATAGGCGGTTTGGCACCTGGAATTTTTTGAGTTACCACCACGTGTACATCAAACATGGAACGCAGAAAATTATACAGGTTCTCATGTTCAAAGAAGGAAGGGTATAAGTCGTGGAATGTTGCCACATTATCGATGCCAAGTTCTGTCCATACTTCCACCGATGACTTCCCACGGGCACTTGCGATATAATCTACAAATGCATTCGGTTGCTGGTCTTCAATATCTTCAGATGGTTTATATATTTTACCAACTTTCATGTTGGCATGCCCTAATGCCTTTTCTGTTAATGCATCGCCATATAATTTATAACTGGTTTTAACCCAAGCCGAAACTACCGTACCTTTCATACTATTACCTCCATAACCTGTTTATCGTCCATAAACCTGTTGTTATTTTACCCTAATTCTTTATGCTTACACTTCTTACTTAGTATACTACAAAAAAAAAAGCTATGGAATAGTTACAATATTGTATTAAAACTTTTTTCAGAGATCACCTCATTAATAAAAAGACCATTGAAGGGGTTATCTACCCATCCAATAGTCTTCTGTCTTGTATCTGTTATACTATTTTCGTCGTCCAGTCCTCGCAGTTCCAAACTTCTGTCACAACATCCTGATAGAATTCAGGCTCATGGCAAATGAGGAGTATGGAACCCTTGTATGCCTTAAGCGCCCTCTTCAACTCTTCCTTGGCATCTACATCCAAATGGTTTGTAGGCTCATCCAGAACCAGAATATTGCTTTCTTGATTGATGATTTTACAAAGTCTTACCTTAGCTTGCTCGCCACCACTAAGAACCAAAACCTTGCTCTCGATATGCTTCGTTGTCAAACCACATTTTGCAAGGGCTGCACGAATTTCATACTGGGTATAGGACGGGAAGGTTTCCCAGACTTCTTCGATACATGTTTTATAATTTGCTTCTTTGATTTCTTGCTCAAAGTAACCAATATACTGATAGTCACCCTTAACCACTGTACCGGAAATAGGCTTGATTTCGCCAAGCAAACTGCGAAGCAAGGTTGTCTTACCAAGACCATTCGCGCCCACAAGCGCAATTTTCTGTCCACGCTCCATTTTGAGGTTCAATGGTCTGGAAAGCGGCTCATCGTAACCGATAACCAACTCTTTTGTCTCAAAAATCAACTTAGCCGATGTCCTTGCTTCTTTGAAATTAAATTCCGGCTTCGGTTTTTCCCTTGCCATTTCGATGACATCCATCTTGTCCAGTTTTTTCTGTCTCGACATGGCCATATTACGTGTCGCAACACGTGCCTTATTTCTGGCTACAAAGTCCTTAAGTTCTGAAATTTCTTGCTGCTGACGTTTATAGGCTGATTCAAGTTGCTTCTTTTTCGCCTCATAAACCGCCATGAACTCGTCATAAGAACCCACATATCTATCCAGTGCCTGATTTTCCATATGGTAGATCAAGTTGATGACACTGTTTAGGAATGGAATGTCGTGGGAAATAAGAATGAAGGCATTCTCATACTCTTGAAGATAACGACGTAACCAATTGATATGCGTCTCATCCAAGTAGTTCGTAGGCTCGTCCAGCAACAGGATATCTGGCTTCTCAAGCAGAAGCTTCGCCAAAAGCACCTTAGTTCTCTGACCCCCACTCAGTTCCATAACATCCTTCTCAAGACCAACATCCATAAGACCCAGTCCTCTGGCAACTTCCTCCACTCTGGAATCGATGATGTAGAAGTCGTTGTGACTCAGTATGTCCTGAATCGTACCTGTCTCCTCGAGCAAACCTTCCATTTCCTCCGGAGAAACATCGCCCATTTTCTCGAACATACCATTCATTTCTTCTTCCATATCGAAAAGATATTGGAATGCCGTCTTGAGCACGTCTCGAATAGATTGACCCTTTTCCAATACCGTATGCTGATCCAAATACCCCACACGAACCCGTTTTGACCATTCGACAACACCAGCATCCGGTTCCAATTTGCCTGTAATGATGTTCATAAAAGTAGACTTACCTTCACCGTTCGCGCCGATAAGTCCAATATGTTCCCCTTTTAATAATCTAAAAGATACATCATTAAAAATCGCCCGGTCTCCAAAACCATGACTCAGGTTTTTAACATTTAAAATACTCATTTCTTACTCCTTATATACTATATTAATTGACCACAAATTTGATCAACAATGTCAGTTCTTTTGATAAATCAATTAGTTCTTTGGTGTGAATGTCCCTTAGTAGTGGTCGCGTTGGGGCACCTTTTCTGCTTTCAACCACAATACCCTGACGTCCGTCGCTCAGTTGCACAATAATACCCTCTGGGTAAACGTGGACCACTTTTAGCAAGGTGTTCACAACTTTATAGTCCAATCTATAGACCGTTTCCTGATGGATGTACTCCATGATTTTTTCCGGCGTCATCGCCTCTCTATAAACGCGCGAAGAAGCAATGGCGTTGAAAATATCCGCCACAACGATAATCTTGATAAATTCCGTCAACTCGGAGTCCATCAATGCAAATGGATAACCAGATCCATCATTCCTTTCGTGATGGTATCGCACCATTTGCTTAATATGACCATTAAGAGAAATGACATCCTTAATCAGTTCATAACCCATTTCTGGGTGTTTCTGAAGCAGTTGCCACTCTTCCTCTGTCAATTTGTCCTTTTTGTTTAGAACTTCAACAGGAATCTGAGACTTTCCAATGTCATGCAACAAACCACCAAAACCAAGCATTTTAATATCTTTCATGCTGTAGCCCAATTCCTTGCCTATAAGCATAGCCAATACAGCCACATCTACCGAATGCTTATAGGTGTACATATCTGCACTGAACATATTGAATACTTGATATAAAGCGTCTCTATTTTCGAAAAGATCCTTCTCAATTTCGTCAAGAAACTGACCTAGGCTTTCAATATGCAAGCTATCGTAGACATAACGCAACCGACTGTCTTTTTGATCCGCCGTAAAACGCATGCTGTTTTTCACTTCTTTGAATACTTTACTCATCTCAACCGCCCCACGTAAAAGCTGCTGATCCGAAATTACATTTGTAGGTTCGATCCCCTCAGAAAGTTCGTCCTCTATATAAACAATCAGAATATCCTCTTGAATAAGTCTCTTCAACATTGTTTGTGACAACGTCGTCCCTTTGGTTACCAACACCGTCCCATCATCTCTAAAAATAGTTCGACCGAGCACTTCACCCGGTTGAACCTCTTTCGTTGGTTTTCCACGCATAATAGCCTCCGCATGATACATTTGTTGACTATACCCTATACCACATCATTATTTCTATTTTATAACTTGAAACCCCTGCTGTCTACTATTTCAATCATATACCCAAAATATCTTGCATAAAAACGCCCTACTAATTAGTAGGGCGTCATTCTAAGCTCTTATAGTTGTTTCAAACGTGCTTCTAATGTCTTTCCTAATTCTTCGTAACCCGCTTTGCCTAAAAGTGCAAACATATTTTTTTTATAAGCCTCTACACCTGGCTGATCAAATGGGTTCACGCCTAGTAAATAGCCGCTGATACCACATGCTTTTTCGAAGAAATAGAAGAGGAAGCCTAAGTAGTAGGCTGTCATTCCCGGAATGTTAATCACCAAATTAGGCACATTGCCATCAACGTGGGCCAGCAAGGTTCCTTGGAAAGCCTTATTATTGACAAAGCTCATGGTTTTGCCTTGCAAATAGTTGAGCTGATCCAAGTTTTCCTCATTAGCTTTCAAAACCATATCTTCACCTATGGATTCGATATTCAACACGGTTTCAAATAAATTTCTATTGCCGTCCTGAACAAACTGACCCAGTGAATGGAGGTCAGTTGAAAAATCTACAGACGCAGGGAAAAGTCCCTTTTGATCCTTCCCTTCACTTTCACCATACAACTGTTTCAGCCACTCGCTGACATAGTGGAGTGATGGTTCATAGTTGACATAGATTTCTGTATCCTTACCCCGATTTTTAAGTGCATTCCTTAGAGCCGCATACTGATAACAGATATTCTCATCCAAGGAAGGATTCAAAAATGTCTCATAAGCATCTTCCGCCCCTTGCATCAAATCATCAATATTGATACCGGAAGCAGCAATCGGCAGTAAACCTACTGGCGACAGTACCGAATAGCGACCGCCTATATTATCTGCAATCACAAAGGTCTCATAGCCTTCCTGTGTCGCCAAATCTCTTAAAGCACCACGTTTCTCATCTGTTGTCGCAAAGATGCGCTCTTTTGCGCCCGATTTACCGTACTTTTCTTCCAACAATTCCTTAAAGAATCTGAAGGCGATTGCCGGTTCTGTTGTCGTACCGGATTTCGAAATGACATTAACGCAAATGTCCTTGCCTTCTAGCAGTTCCAACAGGTGTTTCAGATAACGCCCACTGATGTTCTGTCCCGCAAAATAAATTTCCGGACCTTTTCTTTTTTCCTTCGGCAAATTGTTGTAGAAAGAATGATTCAAAGCCTCTACAGCCGCCTTTGCTCCAAGATAAGATCCACCGATGCCGATAACGACCAAGGCGTCACAGCTATTTCTTATCTTTTCAGCCGCTACTTTAATACGGTCGAATTCGTCCTTTGGATAAGTCTTTGGATAATCCACCCAACCTAAGAAATCATTGCCGGGACCTGATTTGTCATGAAGCATATTGTGAGCCACTTCAATAAACGGCGCCAAATAGTCCAATTCATATTGAGCCACCGAAGCATACGAGTAATCTAAACAAACCTTTTTCATCAATTCTCACCTCTATTGTTCTTTTAACCTACTTTTAGCCAAAAATGCACCGCCTAAAACACCGGCGTCATTTTTTAATTTCGCCAAGCACAGTTTGCCGACAGGCACACTTCTGAAATACTTTTCTTTTTCCATCTCTTCTTTGACGATCTCCAGCAAAAATTCTCCTGCACCGGCAATCCCACCGCCTAATACAAACATTTCCGGATCGATGACCGCCACGATGTTGATGATGCCAATCGCCAAATAATGGGCAAATCGTCTTACCGCTTGCATGGCAAAATCATCACCAGCTTTTGCCGCATCGAAAATCAAACGCCCATCGATTTTATCCAAATTGCCTTCTATTTTTTCATGAAGTATAGACTCAGGATGGTCGGATAAATGCTTTTTCGCATAGGCAATAATCGCTGTAGAAGATGCAAACGTTTCAAGGCAACCCTTGCGACCGCAATTACAACGCACATCGCTGTCACCGACAACCATATGCCCCACTTCACTGCCAATGCCATGCTTGCCTGAGATAACCTGATGGTCCATGATGACACCACCGCCAACGCCAGTTCCAAGTGTCAGAAATACACCACTTTTGACGCCTTTCATGACGCCAAGTTCGTACTCCGCAAGACCCGCAAGCGTTGCATCGTTATCAATAAATACAGGAAGTGACAGACCCGCCTCCAAAACCGAACGAAGGGGCACATTTTCCCAAAAGAGATTGACACACGAAATCACCACACCGGTTTCAGGATCGGCAATGCCCGGTATCCCTATACCGACACCTTGGACAGGATCGGTTTTTGCCACATCTGATGTCATCAACTGACGCGCCAACTTAATAATATCCTGAGTCACCGCTTCAAAACCACGTTCTCTTCCCGTCGGCAAAGAAAGGCTTTCCATAAGTTCACCTTCTGTATTAACCAAACCTACAACAATATTCGTCCCACCTAAATCTACTCCAATAAACATTATATTTTCTCCACTCCCCAGATTTCCCTGACGTACTCTTCAATGGTTCTATCACTACTGAATTTACCTGAATAGCACATGTTCAACCAACATTTTTTTGCGTAAGCGTATTTGTCTTGATACGCCGCATTCATTTCATTTTGAGCAATTCGATACGCTTCAAAATCCTTGAGAATAAAATAGTGGTCTGCTTGATGCCAGTCCGCACCTTTCATCAGCGCATCGTAGAGTTCCCGGTAATAGCCCGTACCGCCATCATCGAAAGTACCGTCCACAAGTGCATCTACAACGCGTTTCAAACCCTCAACCTTTTCATAATACACACGTGAATCGTAAGTATCTTGAATTTCTTCCAGTTCTTCAACCCGTGCGCCAAATATGAAGTTATTCTCAAAACCAGCTTCGTCAACGATTTCAACATTGGCGCCATCATAAGTACCAATAGTCGGTGTACCGTTGAGCATAAATTTCATGTTTCCTGTACCAGACGCCTCCTTGCCTGCCGTGGAAATCTGTTCAGAAATATCTGCCGCTACAAACAGTTTTTCACCATAGGTCACGCGATAGTTTTGAACAAAAACAACTTTGATCAGGTGGTTGACTTCTGGATCGCCATTGACCAGTTCTGCAATCTGATTGATCAATTTGATAATGCCTTTTGCCCTAAAATAGCCAGGCGCCGCCTTAGCACCAAATATAAAGGTCTGTGGTGCTCGGGATATCTCAGGATTTTCCTTGATTCTATAATATAGATCCAAAATATGAAGGGCATTGAGCAATTGACGTTTATACTCATGAAGTCTTTTGATTTGAATGTCGAAAATCGACTTTTCATCAATTATAACATCTTCCTCAGCATTGATAAATGCCTTAAGCTGGGCCTTTTTTTGACCCTTGATCATCATGAATTGATCTAGTACTTTATGGTCGTCAGCATACTTTACCAGAGCCCTTAGCTGTGTCAAATCGTGCATCCAAGCTTCCGATCCCATCAAAGACGTGATGTAGCCAGTGAGTTCCGGATTGGCATAAAAAAGCCAGCGTCTCTGAGTAATGCCATTGGTTTTGTTCTGAAAACGGTCAGGATAAAGTTCGTACCACGCCTTTAACTCCGTTGTCTTCAGAAGTTCCGTATGCAGTTCAGCCACACCGTTGGTCGAATGCGTACCATAAATCGCCATCCAAGCCATATGGACCATTTTATTATGGATGATACTCATAGATTCTACTTGATGCTTAGAGTATCCTTTTGCCTTGAGTTCATTTTGGAACTTTGCATCAATTTTTTGTATAATCTCATAAATTTCAGGCACCACTTTTTTTACAAGAGTCACCGACCATTTCTCAAGTGCTTCTGAAAGAATGGTATGATTCGTATAAGCAAATGTCTTTTGAACCACCGCCCACGACGCATCGTAATCCAAGCCCTCCTTCATTAAGAGGCGCATCAATTCCGGTATGGCAATAACCGGATGGGTATCGTTGAGCTGCACCGCGTGGTCAGTGTGGAAACTTGCCATGTCCCTTCCCAATGCCTTATGCTTTCTTATCATATCCTGCAGTGAAGCAGAAACGAAGAAATACTGCTGCTTCAACCTTAAGATTTTGCCTTCCTTTGTCGAATCGTTTGGATACAGCACTCTTGAAATATCCTCTGCCCTGTTACGATCCGCAACGGATGCGTCATAAGCCTGGTCATTGAAGAGTTTAAAGTCAAAAGGGTGCACCGCTTCACTGCGCCATAACCTCAGCGTATTCACCGTATCGTTTTTATAGCCGATCACCGGATAGTCATAAGGTACCGCCTTAACGACACTGTCGCCAAAAGTCACCATTACGGTATCATCGCTTCTTCTAAGGGACCAAGGGTCGCCATTTTTCAGCCATTCATCCGCAAATTCGACCTGCTCACCATGTTCAAATTTCTGCTTGAAAATACCGTATTCATAGCGAATACCATAACCGTTAAGCGGGTAAGCAAGTGATGCCGCTGAATCTAAAAAGCAAGCCGCCAGCCTACCTAGACCACCGTTACCAAGACCTGCATCCTCTTCGTATTCCTCCAGCTCATTCAAATCAATATCTAAATCGTTCAAAAGCGCTGCCATTTCCTCTTTCAAACCCAAGCTGATCAGGTTATTTCCAAAAGCCCGCCCCATCAAGAACTCTGCAGACAGGTAATAGGCCTGTTTCTTTTCCGATTTTTTACAATCGGTCTCGCGCCATTTTGGTAGCAAAGACGTCATTATGCTCTTTGAAACCGCATAATACAACTCCTGTTTACTGGCGCTTTCAGTCGTTTTTCCAAACGTCGACAGCAAGAGTTGCTCAATTGTTTTCATGAGTTCGTTCCTAAGCATCCTTTTTCTCCAATCTTCCATACATTTTCGTCATTTCAAATAGGCGTTTCGCCAAGGCTTTCGTCAAATCTTCCGGATGAATCCGCCATTCCCAGTTGCCCCCGATGGTCGAAGGTATGTTCATACGATGGACCGTGCCAAGGCCAAGAAAATCTTGCATTGGCGCGATCGCAATTTCAGCGACTGAACTCCATGCACCTCGAATAAAGCCCCAGTTGTAGCCTTCTTTTTCATTCAGCGCTAAATAAGCCTTAGCCATAGCAATGTCCTCAGGCGCGGCATTTTCAAACCATCCCATTACCGTGTCATTATCATGGGTACCCGTATAGACAATGCAATGACTGTCATAATTATGTGGCAAATAGTCACTTTCCTCTCTGGAGTCAAAGGCAAATTGTAATACCTTCATGCCAGGATAGCCCGAATCCTGTACCAGCTTCACAACCGCTTCTGTCAGGAAGCCTAGGTCCTCCGCTATGATCCGCACATCAGGGATGGCTTGTCTAATAGCATCAAATAGTTTCATGCCAGGTCCTTTTTGCCAGCTGCCATTTTCCGCAGTTTCATCACCTGCAGGGATTTCCCAGAAAGACTCGAAGCCTCTAAAATGATCGATTCGTATCACGTCATACAACTCCATGCTGGACGCCATACGCTTAATCCACCAGTCAAAGCCACTTTTTTCATTTTCAGACCAGTTGTAGAGCGGATTACCCCACAATTGGCCCGTAGCGGAAAACGCGTCAGGGGGACAGCCCGCCACCGCTACAGGATTACAGTGCACATCAAAATGGAACAAGGTCATATGCGCCCACGTATCTGCGCTGTCGGTCGATACATAAATCGGCATGTCGCCGATAATCTCAACCCCATGACGGTTGGCATAGGTCTTAAGATCTGACCATTGCTCATAAAAAATCCACTGCACAAATACCCAAAACTCTATTGCTTCCGCATGTGTCGCCTTAAAAGTCTCCAGTGACCTGCGGTTTCTTTCTTTATAACTCTGCGCCCATTCATACCACGGACGCTGATCGTGATGTTCCTTCAAAGCCATGAATAAACTGTACTCTTCAATCCAGTGATGGGCTTTCTTGAATGACTTCATTTCCGTCGCATCATGGGTTTCCAAGAAAACTTTATACGCACTTTTCAGAAGTTGAACCTTATGCCTAATGATCTTGTCGTAATCAACTTTCTCGGCATCCTCTCCAAAGTCTACCGCCATAACTTGTTCTAACGACAAATATCCAGCTTCAATCAGCGCTTCCAAATCTATGATGAAAGGATTGCCTGCAAAAGCCGAATAGGCCTGATAGGGCGAATTGCCATATCCCGTAGGTCCAACAGGCAAAATCTGCCAGTATTTTTGTCCTGCGCTTTTTAAAAAATCTATAAAATCCTTCCCATATCTCCCCATCGTACCAATGCCATAAGGACCCGGTAGTGAGGTAATATGCATCAGCACACCACTTGCTCTACTTGCCATTCCAACTCACCTTCTCTAAAGAAATCGATGGCGTCTCTCGCGTAACCGCACCCTCATAGCGCACACCGTTTCCATCCATTACAATAATCTTCACCTGCATCAAGCCATGATGCTCACAAAATGCCATCCTAGCAACGATATCATCACCATGCTTTTTAATCCATATCTTCGTATCAAAACCCTGCTCATGTTTATAAGCCTTTGTTGAACCATCATCGTCGTAAAGCGACATCTCTATGCCGTCGCACAGAAAACCTACAACCGTCATGGTTTCTGCATTGATCGCGCCAACTGTATCGGCCACTGCACCTAATGCAAGCGCCTGATTCGGACGTATAAAAAGCGCTATCTCCTCAAGGGCTACGTCAATATATCGGTCACCCTGTTTCACAACCCGTAAATTACTCACTTCTTTGCTGCTGCTCGTCCATAGCAACATATCTTCAGGCAGATAAACCATTCTACCACTTCTGTTTTGTTTATAAATTGGCGCAATCATCAAACTGTCGCCAATCAGCAATTGGTCCTCAATTTCTCTGACACGTACATCCTTGTCATATGCCATGATCAGGTTTGCACTGTATGGCACCCTTTTCTTAACCGCTTTCATATAGCTCGAATACAAATAAGGTATCAGGGCATAACGCAAACCAATCACGTTACGTAAGGTTGCTGTCGTCTCTTCATCAAAAGCATATGGCTCCTGATCACGTGTACCCATGGCAGCATGGTTTCGATAAAGCGGCGTAAAGATACTCAATTGGTTCCAACGAATCATCAGTTCACTATCCGCATCGTGCTGAAATCCACCTGTATCTGCGCCAGCATACATGAACCCGCACATATTCAAAGCAGGCAACATCTTCATGGTCAATTCGACGTGCTCCCACCAAGAGCCGTTATCACCCATCCAAATGCCGCCATAGCGGTGCATGCCGATATAAGACGCTCTTGAAAAAAGCAGAAAACGCTTATCCGGGTCGATTTTTTCAAGTCCTTGATAGGCCGATCGGGTCATGTTGTAACCATATAGATTATGCACCTTATCATGACGCACAAGGGTGTCACCCACCCGGTGGTAAAAGCTCTTATAATCCGCCATGCTATTCGCCAAGCCACGCACTTCACCCGTCAGTTCAAAAAAGCTATAAATATCCAAAGCTTTCTCCTTTGACTTTTCAACATGGGCATAAAAGGCCTTCAGCCTTTCCGGCGTATAGAAAATAGCGGGTTCGTTCATATCGTTCCAAAAACCTTCAATGCCATGGCGCGTCAGTACCTCGTATTTGTCACCAAACCACTGCCGCGTATCATCGTTCAGAAAGTCCGGAAAGTGAACCAAGCCCGGCCAAACTGCAGCAACAAAAGGCAGACCCTTTTCATCTACACAAAAGTGATTACCCCTAATACCCTCTTCATAAACGTCGTATCCCGACTCAATTTTCACGCCCGCATCTATGATGGGTACCAACTTGAAATCCAGATCCCGCAGCTCCCTAACAAAATTTTCAAAGGTCGGGAATTTTTCGTCACAAATCGTAAAGTCTTTAAAACGCTCCATGTAGTCGATATCCAAGTAAATGGCATCACATGGAATATCCGCCGCACGCATAGCCTTCGCTACCCTGCGGATATCATCAGCCGTTTCATAACTCCAACGACACTGCTGATAGCCAAAGCCCCATTTCGGCGGTACGTAGCCTTCACCGATCAAGGATAAGAATTTATGCACGACCGCTTTTAACGAGTCTCCTTGAATCTCGTAAATGTCAAAATCCACGCCCTGAATGACCATATTGAATATGTTTTTGTCTTCAAAGCCAACGTCAAATAGGATTTCACCCGGAAAATCGATGAAATAGCCCCTCGTCTTTTCACCTAAAATAACGAAAAAGTTATGCGCGCCATAAAGTGACTCTTTGCTAGGCAAATGATTGGGTTCATCAGAACAGAAGGATACCAGCTTTGAACCCCTTTTATCTAGGCCTTTCATTGTCTCGCCAAATCCAAGCACCATATCCGACTTCTCAAAATGATAGATTAAGCGAGTTGTCTCTACTTCAATCACGGCATCAAACGCCGATAGTTCTTCAAGTCTCTTTGGCGACCTCTTGATACTGTCTTCTAATTCAATAATCGCGCCTGTCTCAATAGGCATTCCCTGTCTATAATAAAATATTGTAGTCTCCATTGATCTCTCCAATTATTTGATTGAACCTTGCGTCACACCTTTGACGATGTGCTTTTGCATGAAAATATAGAATATGACAATTGGAATCATTGCGATGACAAGGCCCGGCAAAGCAAGGAACCATTTCTTAGAATACTGTCCAAAGAAATAGAACATTCTAAGAGGAATCGTATGCCACTCCGGCTTGTTGATGACCAGCTGTGGTAAGAGGAAGTCATTCCATATCCACATGGCATTCAGAATACTGACCGTCACCGTAATTGGCTTAAGCAGAGGAAATACGATATACCAAAACACTTGGAAGGTATTGCAGCCGTCAATAACCGCCGCCTCCTCCAGTTCCTTGGGTATCCCCTTGATAAAGCCATGATAAAGGATAATCGATAAACTGGACCCGAAGCCAAGGTACATAAATACCAAGCCTACAGGATGTAGCATATTCAACTTGCCCATTAAGTTGATGAGCGGCAGCATCACGGACTGAAAAGGAATCAACATCGCCGCTGCAAAGACCATAAATAACACGCCGCTGAATTTCGATTTTGATCGAACCAACATCCAAGCCGCCATAGATGCGAATATGATGATGATGACCGTTGCTGAAACCGTGATGGCCAGCGAGTTGATAAAGGATCGAACAAAGCGCAATTCTTCGAAGGCCTGAATGTAATTCTCTGGCCTAAAGTACTCCCCAAAAGGCAATCCCAGAGCATCTATGACAATACCCTTTTGAGATTTAAAGGAGTTTGTAACCACAATATAGAGTGGAGACATGAAGAGTAAGACGAGTAAACCGCCAAACCCCAGCAGTGAATTTCTTTTAAGCTTTTCCATTACATCTCCACCTCCCTTTTCTTGCTATAGTACATTTGTGTCAAAGTGATGACCGATACGGTAATCAAAAATATAACCGCCTTGGCCTGAGCTACGCCCATATTGTTAAATACAAATGCCGTATTGTAGATGTTCATCGCCAGCATTTCCGTCGTATGTGCCGGATCACCGCCCGTTAACGATAAGTTCTGGTCGTATAATTTAAATGAATTGGAAAGGGTCAGGAAAAGACCTACCGTAAATGCTGGTGCCACCAGTGGCATCGTGATATGACGCAATCTTTGAAGCGCGTTGGCCCCATCAATTCTGGACGCTTCGATCAGAGATTCCGGAATGTTTTGTAGTGCCGCCACGTAAATGACCATCATATAGCCCGACATCTGCCACGACATGAGTATCGCGAGACCCCAAAAACCCGTGGATGTCGTCGATAACCAACCTTGAAAAAATTCCCATCCCATTTCTTTGCCAATATAACCAAAAGCCTTAATGAAAATGAACTGCCATACAAAGCCCAGTATCAATCCGCCGATTAAATTCGGCATAAAGAATACACTTCTTAGAAGTCCACTGAACTTCTCGACCTTGGTGACAAAAAGAGCAAGCCCAAAGCCAATCGCATTGATGAGTACGACGGAAACCGCTGCAAATTTTGCCGTGAAAGTGAAAGCGTTTAAAAAGTCTTCATCACCGCGGAACACCTCCAGATAATTTGAAAAGCCAACCCAGTTTGCATTGTTGTTGATGCCGTTCCAATCAGTGAAGGAAAAATATATTCCTAGAATCATTGGAATAACAACGACTAAAAGAAATGCAAAGAGGATCGGTCCCACAAATATACCAAACCACATTTTAGAATGCTTCATATGGTTTTCCTCCTAAATATTGATATAGGGGGGATTCCTCCCCCCTAGAAATAAACTTACTATCTAATGATGTCTTATTGTCTCAGTTCTGCCCATTTTTCAACAGAAGTATCTACAAGCTCTTCCCAAGTGATATCGCCGGCAAGGTATTTCTGAATTTCTGTTCCTAACACTTCCATACCCCATCCCGTTGGATAGCCCATGAATACCCATGGCATCGTTTTGCCTTCATTGGCATATTTCATGATGTCTCTTCCAAGCGGATCTTTTGGCTCAAGTCCGTCATAGCCTTTTAAAGGTGGAATGAAGAAGAATTTATTCACGATATAGTCTTTACCTTCATCCGATGTGTACAACCAGTTAATAAAATCTTTTGATGCCGCTTTGTCTGCGTCGCTTGAATTAGAGTTGATTGCCCAGTGCATTGGTACGCCAACTGGGATAGAATCTTCTTTAACACCTTTCACTGGGAAAGGTAGGAAACCTAAATTAGCCGCAACGTTTTCGTCGATGGCGTTTACGCCACCATATACCCAGTTACCTTGTTGGATGATTGCCACTCTTTCAATTGCAAGGCCTTCATCTACTTGTGTCGCATAATCCACAGCATTTAAATTACCTTTTTTAGCTGCAGATGGGGAATAGTCCGCTTGTAAGTCGATAATCGCTTTATACGCTTCGTTGTACTTGAATTCAAAGGACTTCGCTGCAAATGCATCTAATGAACTTGTCAATTCTTGTGAAATCGCTGCGTTTGAAGCATGAAGTCCAGTTACCCAAGTTTCTTTTGCAGGGTAATCGAATACCGCTTCAAGCAGTGGGTATTTGTCTTTCAATTCACCAGCTTTGATTTTTTGGTCAAGGGTCTTAACCGCTCCCTCTAAAGTAGCAAAATCATTAATGGCTGCTGGGTCAATCCCCGCATCTGCGAAGATATTTTTGTTGTATACAAAACCGTAACCTTCGATGTTGAAAGGCAACGCGTAAACTTTACCGTCTACAGTGGCGCCTGAAAGAATGCCTTCTAGCGCTAAGTCAACCCAAGGTTGATCTGATAGGTCTTCTAACTTGCCCATCCAGTCTTCGATGTCCTGAGGTCCACCCACATTATAAATATCAGGCTCGCTACCCGATTGGAACTTCGCCTTAAGTGCCGCACCATAATCGTCACCGCCGCCTACAGTTTGAATATTAACTTTTACGTTTGGATGTGAAGCCATATAAGCATCTGCTGCATTTTCCAATTCTTCAGCAATCTCTACTTTAAACTGAAAAATGTCCACTTCTGCCGCTTCAAGTTCCGGTGTTGCTTGCGCAGGCGCTTCAGTCGCTGTCTCTGTAGCTGGTTCTGTAGCTGGTGCTGCCTCTTCCTTCGGTGAACAGCCCGTCAAACCAACTGTCGCTAACATCGCCATTAACAATGTTGCAGATACAAACTTTTTAAAATTGAACATAATAATCCTCCCTTATAAACTTATATTCTCTTCTGTGCTATAATCAAATATGTGACACTTGTCCATATCCATCTGGAAAATCTGCTCACGACCTACGCGTAAATCTTTGGAGTCCAATGAGTCAATTCTCGACGTGAATCGGTTACCCAGTACATCAAAGTGAATGTAACTTTCATTGCCCATGTGTTCAAGCACTTGGATTGTACCTTTGACTGTGTCATTTGATTCTTCGGCTCCAAGGTTTATATATTCTGGCCGACAGCCAAACCAAACCTTCTTGCCTACATAATCCATAATTTTCTTCGCCTTGTCCTCTGGTAAAGCGAGTTCAATCCCCCCTATCTTTATATGAAGACTCTCTTTATTATCAATGACTTCACCCTCTAATAAATTCATAGACGGTGACCCAATAAAACCTGCTACAAATTTGTTCTGTGGTGCATGATACAAATTCAACGGTGTATCTACTTGCATAATCTTACCCAAATTCATGACACAAATTCGGTCACCCATCGTCATGGCTTCCACTTGATCATGGGTAACATAAATCATTGTCGTGCCAATCTTCTGGTGCAATTGTGATAATTGTACACGCATATTAACTCTGAGTTTCGCATCCAGATTAGAGAGTGGTTCGTCAAATAAGAAAACTTCTGGATTCCTAACAATCGCCCTGCCAACAGCAACACGCTGTCTTTGACCGCCTGACAATTGCTTTGGTTTTCTGTCCAGCACTGACTCCAACTCTAAAATAGTCGCAGCCTCTTCTACCCGTTTCTTAATTTCAGACTTATCCATTTTCTTCATTTTCAAAGAAAAGGCCATATTATCGAAAACACTCATGTGAGGGTATAGCGCGTAATTCTGAAAAACCATCGCAATGCCTCTGTCTTTAGGCTGAACGTCGTTCACGACGCGATCACCGATGACAATACTGCCTCTTGAAATTTCTTCAAGTCCTGCAATCATCCGCAGTGTCGTCGATTTTGCGCATCCAGATGGTCCGACAAACACCATGAATTCCCCGTCTTTAATCTCAAGATCAATCCCATGTACGGCTTGAAATCCGTTGGGATAGACTTTCTCAAGACCTTTAATGCTTACTTTGGACATGCTTCGCCTCCTACCCTTCTCAATGATTCTCTGTGTAAAAATTTTGTATCAAACAGAATCTGTCTATGGACGCCATCGTTATTGAGAACATCAAACAAGATTTCGACACTCATAATCCCCATTTCTTCCACCGGCTGCATGACGGTTGAAATAGACGGCATAAAATACTCGGCAAACTCAATACCGTCAAAGCCGACAATCGACAATTCTTCCGGCACCTTGATGCCCCTTTCCATCGCCGCTCTAGCCGCACCAACCGCCATTAAATCCGTACTGACGAAAACCGCTGTCATATCCAGTTGCTTGTCTAGCAGTCTCTGCATGGCCTTATAACCTGTTTCGAAGGTATAATCCCCCGCTTCCACCAACTCTGGATCATAGGGAATGTCACAGCTGTCCAGCGCGCGTTTATAACCCGTCATCCTATATTGGCACACGCTGAAATCATCCTCACGCAAACGAATCATACCAATGCGCCTATGACCGCAGCAAATAATCTCTTTGACCGCCAATTCGGCAGCAATGGCATCATCTATATTGACGGACGAAAAGACATTTTCATCCCCTGAATACCTTACCATGGTTGAACAAAGAACCATCGGCGTCTCTAGCGCCGCAATCTGCTTTGTATCGATATCTTCAAAATCACCACCAAGACAAATCAGTCCTGTCAGCTTCTTCTCTTTTATCAGTTCAATCGCCACTTCACTATCGTTGGTGGCATCTTTGGAGTTATAATGCAAAATCATGGAATAATCATGACGCGCAATCTCTTCTTCAATGGCACGCACTACCTTAGAAAAAAAAGGATTGTAAATACCCTTCACCAATACGCCAATATTTTTCGAGACAGAACGCTTTAGGTTTCTAGCGCTATTGTTAGGGATGTAATTGTATTCTTTGATGACCTGTAGCACTTTTTCTCGCGTTTCTTTTTTCACATCCGTATGATCGTTGAGAACACGTGAAACTGTGCTGATGCCAACGCCTGAAAGTCTTGCAATGTCTTTTATATTTACATTCTGTTTCATTGTTTCTCCGCCTTCCTCTGTTTCCGGTAACGTTACCGGAAACGTTTTCATAAGTATTATATCACTAATATTTCGAAAATTGCAAACGTTTTTTCCCTTTAAGAATTCTCGGAAAATAGAAAAACGCCCTTAACATTTGGCGTAGTCATGACTCACCAAGTTAAAAGCGTTTTATTTTTTTAACAACTCTGTCTTCTTTTTTCAATATAGCTTTCAAATAAACTGTACATCACCGGGATAACAACCAATGTTAAAAAGGTTGAGATTGCTAATCCTGACATAAGGGATACTGCCATCGGAGCAAAGAGATCACTGCCTGAAAGTGCCAATGGCAGTAGACCTAAAATGGTCGTCATCGAACTTAAGATGATGGCGTTGAAGCGTTTGTTCACAGCATCAATACAGGCCTCATCGATGGTATCTCCCTGTTTTCTCGCATCATTGATGTATTCGATGAGCAAAATGCCGTTTTTCACGACCAAGCCGATCAGAGCAATAATACCCAGTACGGCAGTAAAGGATAGCGGTTGTCTAAAGAGCAGCAAGCCCAAGATGGAACCGATAAGCGACAGTGGGATGGTCATCAGAATAATCAAAGCCTGCATAAAAGAATTGAACTGTACAATCAAAATGACAAATATGAGGAAAATTGCGCCGCCAGCCAAGGTGCCTGCTGCACCGAAATATTTTTTCACTTGTTCTCGCTCGCCGTCAAAAGTCACTTTTACACCAGTCGTATCAATCGTTGGCAGTATACTTTCTTCGATGTAGTTTTCTATATCGACAGGACTCATGCCCGGTTTTTCAATCCCATAGATGTGTACGGCCTCTTCACGCTCGTAGTTATTGATCACATCCTGCTTTTTACTGTACCCTATGCTGGCAAACTGTCTAAGCGGAATCTTCATGTCCGTCAAGGATGATTTGATAGACATATTCAACAAATCATCTTCCGACTGAGCATTTGATTTCAAGTTCACCGCATACTCCTTGCCTTCTTTCCGAAATACCGTTGCATCCTTGCCGTAGAGGGCGATATTGATTTGACTTTGAACATCGTAAGTAGTAATGCCCATGCTGGAAGCGATGGCATCGTCCACATCCAGATTCATCTGATACGTGAGGGGGTTCTTATCGCTATAGACATTGGCAAGTTCCTCTATGCCGTTCATGCGATCTTCTAAAGCATTCACCACTTCACTAATGCGTTCAAACTGTTTTCCAGAAACCCTTACGATGACTTTGGCATCCTGTGGTTCTGCATTTTCCAGCAACTTCACTTTGGCAGAACCCTTGGCAATAGAACTGTCCAATTTTTTCTGCAAGAAATCCTTTAATTCCGTTTTGGTCTTAAAACGCTGATGCTCCGTTTCCAAATCGAAGTGACATACCAGTTGCGCATAGGATTTAGATGGCGTAGCCACCGGCATAGTCACGTAGAATTTAGGCATACCCGTACCAATCGCCACCGTGTGGCTGGTCAGCTCCGGCACCTCATTCATGACAGCCACGACTTCGTCTGCTAAAGCCTCCGTAAACTCGATGTCTCCAGCTTGCTCCGCATCGATATCAATATACAAAATATCCTTGTCCGCGTATGGGAAGAACTGTGAGGACAATAAAGGCACAACAAAAATGATGATGGCAAACAAAACACCAAAGGTTCCAAGGGTCAGTAAGCGTTTTTTCTTCAATCCGCGATGCAGCATCTCTGAAAAGAAAGCCCTGAGTTTTGAACTTTTGACTTTCGAATCCTTGGATTTTTTAAAGAAGGTCACTGCCATTGCCGGCGTAATGAACATGGCCACGATATAAGCCGCCAGCATGGAAATAATCAGCACCAACGGAATGGCCTTGATAAATTGTCCTGCGGCTCCTGGCAAACCTAATAAGGGCGAAAAAGCCGCAATGGTCGTCAGTGTCGCTGTGAAAATTGGAATTGCAGAGCTGCTGGTACCACCTACGGCAGCCTCTTCAAGCGATTCACCACCATCGTAACGCACCTGAACCGTATCACTGATGACGATGGCGTTATCCACCAGAATCCCCAGCGCAATAATCAATGCCGTCAAGGAAATCTGATGTATTTTAATGCCCATGAAATACATGACTCCGAAAGTCATGAGAATCGACAGTGGGATCGCTGCGGAAACGACGATAGCATTTCTGAATCCCAGACCGAAAAAGACGACGATGATGACAAGAATGATCCCCGCAAGCAGGTTTCTCATAAATTCATTGGTGGAACTGGATACCGCATCCGGCTGATAAACAATCTCTTCTACAATCAAATCCTCCGGAAGTGATGATTTGACCGCATCAATCCGTTCGCGTACTTCCTTACCGATCAAGACCACATTTTTACTGTCTTGAAAATAGCCTGTCAAAAGTACCGCGTTATTGCCATTCTGTTTGAATTTTTCCGTACCGTCTTCCAGGCCCATGTAAATGTCTGCGACATCAGACAACTTGGTCACGACCCCCGTCTCTTTGGAAATACCGATAACGAGGTTTTCGATATCCGATACGGATTCGAAAATACCCGGTGTATTGAGCTTGATTTTGCCATCCGCTGTATCCAAATAACCGGATGGAATTTCAATATTCTGCATGAGCAAATACCGATCCAAATCAGCAAGGGACATGCCCAACTGGTTCAGTTTTGCCATATCTATACTTACTTTGACTTCCTTTTTCAACTCGCCAACCACATTGAACTTAGAAACGCCGTCTACATCCATGAGGGCGTCTTTAAACTGTTCGCCAAAGGATGCCAGCTGCTCATAGGAATAATTCTCTCCCGATAAGCTGATGACAATTCCTGCCGCCTCCGTCAAATCCGTTCTGATGTCACTTTGAAGCACGCCGCTTGGCAATTGTGACGTCACATCCGTCATGGCGTTTCTGATATCCTGCATGGCCTTTTCACTGTCTGCTGTCGTTTCAAAATAAACGATGACTACGGATACGCTGTCTTGAGAAATGCTTTTAACATAGTCAAAGCTATCCAACTCCGACATTTCATCTTCTATTTTCTTGGAAACCAGTTCGTTAACATCCTTAGGCGAGGCACCTGGATAGAGTGTGACGATCATTGCAATCGGTGCAGAAACGTCTGGATTTTCCTGTCTTGGCAAAAGATAATAACCATAAATGCCAATAAAAGCGACGACGACAGCCAAAAACAAGGTGACCCGTCGCTCTTCTATCAATTTTCTAATGATTTTTTCCATCGCTGTCCACCTCTATTCTTCGCTGATATTGACCGCCATGCCGTCCAGCAAATTGCCCATGCCATTGACGACAACCAATTCTCCAACTTCTAAACCTTCAACCATCATCTTGCCATTGTTGATTTGCTCTATGGTTACAATCCGTTTAAAGGCACGACCATCCTTCACCACATACACATAGTCTTCACCATCAGACAGTATAGCGTTTACCGGTACCCAAATGCCTCTGATGTCGCCGACATCAAACGTCACCTTGGTAATGGCACCCAGTTTATAATTCGACTGAGTTAAGGTCACTTCACCGTTGTAGGTTCTTGTATCGCTATCCGGTGCGTCGGCCACCTGTGTGATGCGCCCTGTCGCCACATGACCATAAAAATCAATGGTTGCAGGTATGCCCACGGTCAACTTGTCCACATCTTTCTGGGCAATGCCGACATTGACAATCTGATCCACGCTGCGAATCACGACCACAGGGTAATAGGCAGCCACCTGCTCATTTTCCTCGTAGAGAACTTCAACGACAAGGCCATCCGTATCGGCTACAATCGTCGCATGCTCTTTTAAAAACAACTTATAAGCCGCATCCGATTTCAAGCCCTCAACTTTCTGAAGCGCCTGTTTATAAGTTTCTTCAGACACCTTGGTTTTCAGCGTCAACTGATTGTAGACATCCTGCGAGATGGCACTGCCTTCTAGTAGCGCCTTCATTTTTTTTAAATTATCCTTATCGTAATTGTAGGCTTCACGGGCCTGTACTACCTGGTATTCCGCTGCTTTCAGAGAAGCATTGGCCGCATCTAAAGCAAAGCTCAGCTCCTGCTCATCCAATTTTGCCAAAGGGTCTCCGGCCGAGATTTCTTGTCCCTTCTCCACATAGACCTTCTCAATTTTACCCGGTGTCTTAAAGCTATATTTCACCATATCCTTTGAATCGACGATGCCGATATACTCGACCCTCTCCTTGCCCATTTCCACTACTACCTCTTGCACCTTAACAGATCGGCTGTTATTTTGCGTGGTTTCCATCGCAGAAGCACATCCGGTCAACATCAACAAGCAAGCAACTATCATCATTGCTGTCACTCTATTTTTCATACATATCCTCCTTCGTGTCTATCACTTAACTGCTATCTCAATGCGCTCAAGCATAATGTCACAATCCGATTGCTCATGTCTGCCTTAATCTCCGTGGGACCTACCATAAATCCGTAATACATGCAGGAAATCGGCAAATTCAACATAATCAGCAGTAACTCCTGAACAATGAGGTCCTCTCTGAAAAAGCCCTCTGTCTTTCCCATAACCAATACCTTTTCTGCTATTTCAAAGACACCATGGGGGTCTTCCAAAATGAATTCCTTCAAGAACCGTTCATCATGGGCTAGGGATATCAAAAAACGCGCTCTGACCGGATCTTCGTCGGCCAGCCTCATAAAAGACCGGATAAAGGTCGCCAGTTTATCCTTGATGGTACCTTCCTGTTTGCCAATCACAATCAGCTTCTTGAGAATTTCACCATAGATATCGGTAATCAATTGATCCACAAGTGCATCCTTGCTTTCAAAATGCGTATACAGATAGCCGGCAGAAACGCCAGCATGCTTAGCCACTTCGCTTATGGTCGCGCCTTGACTCCCGTTTTCCGCAATCAACTTCATCGTCGAATATTTTACTGCATCCAATTTCTCGTAATTAATTTGTCTTGCCATAAAAACACCTCTATTAATTAATGAATATTCATTCATTTTCTAAATCGCTTTATTAGCGTACACCTGTTTATTAGATTTCGTCAACGTTTATCTCTAATATTTTCTATCTTTTTTTCGTTATTTATTAGAGAACGGGGTATACAAGAAGTATCGGAAGGTGACTCTATGGATAAAAAACTAAACAATACCTCATTACGAACACGGCTCATCATTTTTTTTGCAGTTATGGTCTTGATTACAAATGTTTTTATTGGCTTTTTTGCATTCAGAAGTGCAAAATTCCAATTGACGGAATCGACCAAGGTCATGCTTCAAAACAGCACCCGCGTCGTACTTGATTTAATCGAAAATAA
Source organism: Clostridia bacterium (assembly GCA_016938815.1). Classification (GTDB taxonomy): domain Bacteria; phylum Bacillota; class Clostridia; order Peptostreptococcales; family Acidaminobacteraceae; genus JAFGTX01. The sequence continues at coordinate 62,504 of JAFGTX010000066.1, forward strand.
AAATAAGGATGTTATAGCAGGTTATATCACTCAAGAAGAGGCTGAAGAATCTGTTAAGCAGTTCATTCTAGGCCCTATGCGTGAAGACGGTACACGCCCGGTCAACACCAATATCAATCTCGGCAAGAACGGCTATATTTTTATCATGGATTCTCAAGGGATTGAAGTGGCGCACCCTTGCATTGAAGGTCAAAATGCATGGCATATAACAGATCGCATTGATAAGGATTTTTATATTTCACATGCCATCATCGCTAAAGCCAGCGAAGGCGGCTTCACCTATTACAACTGGGAATTGCCTTATTCGGATGAAGTCTCTGAAAAACTGGTCTACGGTGAATTTTCAAATTCATGGGACTGGGTGATTTGTTCCTCAATCTATTTGGATGATTTTTCAGAAGGTGCACATATGGTCTTGCGCTTGCTTCTGCTTTCCACCATCCCGATGTTTGTTTTTGCCTTCCTTGGCATCCTACTATTCACCAATGCAGCCCTTCGCCCGATCCGCGAGCTGGCTTACGCGATGGAGAACGTCAACGCAAACAACAATATACTGCCAGATATCAAATATTCCAACGACGAAATCGGCTTACTCAGTCGAACCTTTGTCGATATGCTCGATCGACTGAATCATAAAAGGGACATGTTGATCCAAGCGAGAAGTGAGCTTAAAGACGCTAATAACCGCCTTGAAGCCTTGGTTGAAGAGCGTACTAGAAAATTGGAGGATTCTCTGGAGGAATTGCTAGAAGCCCAGCAGCATTTGATCGAGTCTGAACGTCTCGCTACACTTGGAAACCTCGTCGCAGGCATTATCCATGAAGTCAATACACCGCTGGGAATCGGTGTTACCACCGTTTCTCATCTGAATAAACTTAACACACAGGCCTTAAGGCAATTGAGCGATAACGAAATGACTGCAGAAGATCTCAAAAAATTCTTTTTGAATGTTGATGAGAGCATCACCATTCTGCAGCACAATCTGGATCGTGCAGCAGAACTCATCAACAGCTTTAAACAGGTGGCCGTCAACCAAACCGCCATCGTAGCTACTCAATTCAATGTCTATGATTACTTTAAGAAAATTCTTCTGAGTTTAAAGCACGAGTACAAGCGTACCCATCATGAAATCAATATTGTATGTGATGAAGCCATATTGATTTATACTTATCCGGGTGCCTTATCACAAATTCTGACCAATTTAATCATGAATTCCCTCATCCATGGTTTTGAAGGCATTGACAAGGGACATATCATCATTAAATTTGAAGTCATAAATGACACCTATCACCTGACTTATAGCGACGATGGTGTGGGGATCAGCAAAGAAAACCTTGGAAAAATCTTCGAACCTTTCTTCACTACCAAGCGCAGTAGCGGTGGTAGCGGTCTCGGTTTACACATCATCTATACCGTGGCGACCCAGCAGCTGGGTGGCACAATCAACATTGAAAGTGACGTAAATCAAGGCATTGAGGTTCTAATCAGATTTCCAAAAATGAAACGAGGTGGAGAAGATGAGTGATATTCGAAAAAAACTTCAATCTATTAATTTTGATAAGTTTGATTTTGTCGAACACCAACAGGAAACTAAATCGCACAGTAAACATTACAAAATCCTCATCGTTGATGATGATGAAGAGGTCCATCACATTACGAAAATGGTGCTGGATGGCTTCGAATTTGAAGGTACTGGCATAGAATTGCTCCAGGCCTATTCCTTCAACGATACCATTGAAACCTTCAACCAGCATTCGGATATTGCCGTCATGCTCTTGGACGTAGTAATGGAAGAAGATAACACAGGCCTTCAGATCGTAAAGTATATCCGTGATCAGCTGAAGAACAAGCTGGTGCGTATTATTCTGCGTACCGGTCAACCGGGAAAGGCGCCGGAAGATAAGGTTATCATCAATTACGACATCAATGACTATAAATCTAAAACGGAATTGACTGTCCAAAGGCTGTATACGTCACTATATGCCGCTTTGCGCTCATACCGTGATATTTATACCATCGAACGTAATAAGTTGGGTCTGGAAAAAGTCATCCAGTCCACCACCGACTTGCTAAAGTTCAACTCCTTCGACGGATTTGCCCAAGGTATTCTGATGCAACTGGCTTCACTGCTTAACATCAATGAGGACTCCATGTACATCGTCGAGCGACAGGACAATGGCTTTTTGGCGCTTGATAACTTAGGAGAATGCACCATCATTTCCGCCACAGGGGCTTTCACGCCTTACATTGGTAAAAGTATCAAGGAACTCAACGACTCACGTGTCGAAAACATACTTTCCAACTTAGAGGAAAACCAGATCATCTTCAATGAACATCTCTGCGCCGGTAACCACACCAGCATCAACAATGTCAAAAACTATGTATTTATGGAAGGACCACTCTCCATCAGTGAAATGGACCAGCGGCTGGTGCGCATTATCTTGAATAATTTTTCCTTGATATTTGACAACTATCTACTAAACGAGGATATCACCTCCACTCAAGGCGAAATCATCAATGTACTCAGTGAGGTCGTAGAAAATCGTTCCGAAGAAACTGCCAACCATATCACCAGGGTTTCTGAAATATGCCATATCATCGGCACAAAATACGGATTGGCGGCTGAGGAAACGCGTATTTTGAAGCTGATTTCACCACTTCATGACGTCGGTAAGATCGCCATCCCAGACAGCATCCTTAAAAAGCCGGACAAGCTAACGGTTGATGAATTTGAAGTCATGAAACGCCATACGACAATCGGTTATAACATACTCATCGCTTCCAATAAGCCACTCTTCAAGCAAGCGGCAATCATCGCACAAAACCATCACGAAAGATGGGATGGCATGGGATACCCAATTGGCCTATCTGGTGAAAACATTCCGCTACATGCCCGAATCGTTGCAGTCGCGGATGTCTTTGACGCCCTACTCCATAAACGGGTCTACAAAGATCCATGGGACATCAACAGCGTCATCGAGCTCTTCGAAGAAGAACGTGGCAAACAATTCGACCCTGCACTGGTGGATATCTTGCTAGGCAATATCGACGAAATCTATCATGTCGTCCAAAAATATACCGATCGATAGAAAAAAACAAAAAAAATACGGTTGCCTGAAAAGGCAACCGTTTTTTGTTACAGCATAATTTTAACGTCTACGTTGAAGTTCATGTACAATGCATCATCTATATCCGACAATTCAATTTCAATAGGTACAATGGTCTCTCCGCCTTTTTTAACCGAAATCCCCCACACTCTTGAAATCTTCCCATGATAAACATGGTCCGGATTTGCTTGTGAAATGATTTCCGTTTCTTGACCGACCTGAATCTTACTGATGAATTCTTCTGCAATGTCTGCCGTTACAATTCTTGAATCCAAATCCACGATGGTCATGACCGTATTCTCACGATCGACATAGGCACCTTCTTTGCTCGGAATTTCAAGAACCACACCATGTTTCAAAGTGGAAGCGATTTGATTGCCATTAACAAAGTTTGCCGCTGCATATTTTTCCTCAAGACGCGCAATGTCTTCTAGCAAGCGCTGAACCGTATTCTTGATTTCAGTGTTTTCGTTGCTTACCGAAGCGTGAGCCGATGATAGGCTTAGGGACATGTTCTTAACATTGTTACGCTTTGCATTCAAGCTATCCTTTGCCGCGTCGTAATCCTGTTTAGACAAAGCGCCAGACTGATACAATTTTTCCTGTCCTGCAAACTGCTCTTCCAAAGTTGCTAATTCATCATTTGCGACATCCAAATCATAAGACAGTTTTGTTGCATCATAATTCTTTTGTCCTAGTTTTTCTTGATAATAAGCTAATTCTCGTTTCTTATCATTGAGGGCATTGTTGAGTTCTGAAATATCAAAGTTCACAAGAGGTGCGCCCTCAGCAACCGTTTCACCCACTTGGACATGAATCTTGTCCACACGAGCATTGAAATCCACACTAATCGCCACTTCTTTTGTCGCTGTCACAACGCCAAAGGCATCAACCGATGCAACTTCCGGCGTCTCTGCCACAACCGCGTCATCCGGACCACCTTCTACCGCTGCCATATCCTCATCTGCTGCTGCACTACCACACGCACATAAGATTACCGTCACACTTAGTGCTAAAACAATCATCCATAACTTTTTCATTTATAATATCCTCCCATCTTTTAACCGGATAATTCTATTGCCGTATTTTGCCGCATTTTCTGAATGCGTTACCTGAATAATCGTCTTATTCTTTTCAACGTTGATCCTTTTAAATAACTCCATAATTTCAGTACCCGTCACACTATCCAAGTTACCGATCGGTTCATCTGCCATAATGATGTCCGGGTCATTGATCAGAGCTCTGGCTATCGCCACACGCTGTTGCTGTCCACCCGATAACTCTCTTGGTGTATGATAGCGTCTGTCTTCAAGTCCTACCAATTTTAAAATATCGTTCAAATCCTTTTCATACTTTTTAGGATTCTTGCCATCCAAAAGAATCGGCAACATAATATTGTCTTCCACATTCAGATTGGGAATCAAATTATAGAACTGAAAAACAAAACCCAGTTCTCTCCGACGCATAATGCTTTCCTCAAGATCCTTCATGGTCTTCAATTCCTTATTGTTCACTAGAATCTGTCCCATAGTTGGTTCATCCAAACCACCGATGAGATAGAGCAAGGTCGACTTGCCGGAACCGGATGGTCCCATCAAGGAAACGAACTCGCCTTTTTTTATATCAAAGGTCAACTCTTTCAAAACTTTTACTTCTTCTTCGCCAAGCATAAAGTTTTTACAAACATTTTTTACTGAAACTGCTATGTCCACCTTTTACCTCCCTACTCGTATTTCAATTCTTCAAGGACACTGATGCCCGACGATTGTCTTGCCACACTCACTGATGCCAAAAGACATACTGAAACCGCACCGACAATGGCACCGACAACAATCATTGGTGTCAGCATCAGACTGATGGATGCCCCTATTTTTTCTAGGAGAACACCGACCATTTTTATGATGATGAAACCCGTCACCAAACCAAAGATGCTACCGATAAATCCAGCAGCTGCCGCTTCGATCCAGATAAGTTTTTTACGTTGTTTCCTGCTCATACCTACCGAAGTCAAGATCGCAAAAGACTTCCGTCTAGAAAGGAAGCTCACCATGAAGTTATTCATGACACCGATACTACCGATGAAGGCCGTTGCTGCTGAAAATATACCCAGCACCGTAACGATCATTTGATTTTCTTGAAGGTAATCCGCTCTTAGCTGCTTCAATGTGTCCACTCTATAATATGGCAACTGGCTGGCTTTCTGCTCAATCCCTGATACGACCATGTCTGGATCGACGCCGGGCTGAACTCGAATGGCCAATGAAATTTTGTCGTAATTTTTTGTATCATGACGAACATTCTTACCTGAAGTAATCATGCTCATACCTGCTGACTTCGACTCATTGAAGAAACCGATGATTCGATAGTCCTTGTTACCGGCCTCTGTCTCTAGATGCACCTCTTGATCCAAGGTCAAACCATACTTTTCCTGCACCTTGGTCGATAAGATCATATTGCGACCGTTAAGCAATTTTTCATAAATCGCCTCATCATCCTCTGTATCGAGTACATCCACCTGGAAATAGTCAAAGAACTGTGCATCATTGGCACCGTATGCCGAAGATACGAAGGAACGCTCTTCACCATTGATTTTATAGCCCCCCCACGATTCTTCGTAATTGATGATATCGTCTATGCCCTTAACCGTCAGAACCCGCTGTACACTGGTCTGTGTACCGCCATACAAGGTTACCGAAACGTCGTAATGCATCGCATCAAAATACGCCAAGGTTTCACGCTCCATGGCATCTCCAAGTACGCTAATGGTGACAATACTCGTCAAGCCTATGACCAAGAGTATGACATTGTCGTATGTACTTTTGTTACCCTTTAAGTTTTTTAAAGCGATTCTTCCGATATTGCCGAATAGGGCCCCAAATAGACGTTCAGAGACTGTCAGTAGCATATCGCTAAGATACGGTATAAAACAAATCGCCGCAACGATTGCACAAACGATGCTAAGACCTCCTGAAGCTGCCGCCATCATACCGGTGCTCAACACCTTCGGTAAGGCATAGGCCGCGATAATAAAGAGAAAAGCTATGATAAATCGGAGATAAGGTCTTTTCCTCTTCGTGCCTTCGACAATGTTCAGTAAAATTTCCTTAACAGGGATTTTGGTCGTTTTTGCAATCGGTATAATAGCACTAATGGTCGAAAGTGTAATACCGAACAAAAATGCATAAAGTAGGTTCACTTGCGGGTAATCTAAGGTTACATCTCCGCCAAAGGAGCTCACCATGACTTTCATAACCATACTGAGTGCAAAGGTGCCTAAAATGGTTCCGGCAACACTCCCAATCATCCCGTACAAGAAACATTCTACAATCATAATAGTATTTGTCATGCGTTTGGTCGCACCAATACTTCTGAAAGTACCAAGTATCGGCAAGCGCTCCAGCATGATGACCTTAAATGACGTATAAATAATAAAGACACTAATCAGTACGACTAAAGTCAACATGAACAGAAATGGCACCCGAATAGGTCTGATTTGAGCATCTATCTCGCCTTTAGTAATCGTTTTTTCTACATAATCACCTTTATACAATGTCTGTAGAAACTCAAGATCTTGTTCTATATTTTTCTCGTCAGCCGTTTTAAGATAGATCAATTGATAAGCTGACTTAGTCTCCATAAAGTTCTGTGCCGTCTTGATCGGAATGATCATGTTCACCGTCTCGCCATCCGACATAAAACTTTTCTTGAAATAACCACGATTTTCTCCAATAGCACCCACTCTGAAAACCTTGGTGTCGTCTTCGGAAAAAATAAATTTCATTGAATCACCGACTTGAAGGTGATTTTCCTCTGCAAAATCTGCACTGATAATTGCCGTCTTGCCGCTAAAATTATTTTCTACATCACCAGGATCCACCAAAGTAATTGGATTGATTTTAGCTAAATCCTCTAAGGAAAATCCTCTCAAGTGAATATCTGCTTTCGACTTGTCTTTCTTCTGATATTTGACACTATAATCCACACTGCCAATTTGGTACTCAAAGCGGTCTGCATCCTCACCCAAATCTTTCAGAGTCACCAAACCACTCTCGCTCATTGGACCGGCATAAACTGCGACTTCCGAAGTGCCGATAAAGGTTTTTATGTTTTCCATAAACATCGCCGACAACGCGTCCGAAATACTAAAGGACGCAAAAAACAACATGACCGACAGTGCTATCGACAGTATGATCAGAAAAGTTCTAAATTTGTGTTCTTTAATATTCCGCATTGTAAATTTCAATAATATTCCCATAATGCTTCGACTTTCGCCACGCCTCCTCATTCACTTATTTTCCTACACTCGAAAATTTATCATACAAGTCTTAATAATCTCTTAAGGAATAATTGTAAATTGATTATTTACTTTATAATAACAACATGTTACAATCTTATTTGAGAATGATTATCATTATCTATAAGGAGTGTACTATGAATACATCTTGTTTAGTTTCCGACTGTCTGAATGACTATGACAAATATCGCACCATCAATATTATGATGCGATTAGGTCCCACTTTGATGGGATACAAACCATTACATATTTTTTGTTTTAAAAACGACTTCAAATTCATTAAGCAGATAATAGACGATGTGGTCTGTTTGTTTTCAAAAAGTAAGCATGTAAAATACCGACTTGTCTTCAGTCAAAACGGAACCATCAAAATTGTCATCTATAACCTTGATGCCATGAAAGGCGTATTGGAAGACCCGCGTATAAGACACTTCCTATCCATGCACGGTTATGACAGTACCTCTGATAGCGTAGTATTCATAGAACAATTAGCAGAACATCTGAAAAACAATGCCCTACCTAGCGAATTCGGTGTTTTTTTCGGATATCCTTTGAAAGACGTGATGGGTTTTATAGGCCATCCGAGCTTGAAATACGTTAAGACAACGGCTTGGAAAGTCTACGGCAATCCCAGGTCGTCAGATAAGGTTTTAGAGGCGTTCAAGTGCGCTGAAGCACACGTCCTCTCTCTCTGTCAATCACTCCCAATGCATTCTGTTGTTTCAGAGATAGGCATCGTTTAATAAAAATTTCTAAGGAGGCTATACAATGAACACCGTTAAAATCATCTATTGGTCAGGTACAGGTAATACAGAAATGATGGCAGAAGCCATAGGGAAAGGTGCACGCGCCACAGGCGCATCGGTAGAAGTCATCAGCGTAGATCAAGCGACACAGGAAACCGTCAACGCGTCGACACACCTTATATTAGGCTGTCCTTCCATGGGCGCCGAGGTACTTGAAGAGTCGGAATTCGAACCCTTCATTGCTTCAACTGATTTTACAGGTAAAAAAATCGCACTCTTTGGTTCCTATGACTGGGGGGATGGTGAATGGATGAGAAATTGGGGTACACTGATGGAGGATGAAAAATCCGCGAGTCTAGTTGCAGAAAGCCTTATTGTCCATTTGACCCCAGATGCAGAAGCACTTACCACCTGTGAGGCTTTTGGCAAAAAGGTGACTGAAGCTTAATTCGAACGCCAGCTATTTTTTGACAATACTTGACATCCTTCGGATTATTCTATACCTTTATATAGGAATAAAAAACAGGAGTGTTCAATGAAAAAAATAGTTATAATTTTTCTAGCCAGTCTCATGCTTATTGTCACAGGCTGTTCCAAAGAAGTACATGCTTCTGAAGACGCCGTCATCGACAATTTCTTTTCAGCTTATACATCACAAGATTACAGCACAGCACAAAATTATGTTGCAGCAGACTCACAAGACTCGTTTGCTTCCTTGCAAACACTTGTTGCCGATGATGAAATCAACGGCATCATCCTGTCTCAAATGTCTGATATGAGCTACAAAATCGTTTCCAGCGAATTTCTGGATAACACGGCAAAGCTAACCGTGCGTATCGTTTATCCAAATGCCGGCGGCGCTTTTATGAATGCCATTGGCAGCATGTATGTCGATGCCTCGGAAGGTACACTGAACGACCGATCTTCCGAAGATATGAACACTTATATAAGAGGCTTGTTACTCACTCATCTTAATGCAGAACTGGAAAAGATGGACCGAGAACGAACAGTGGAATTGGTCAAGGAAGATAGCGAATGGCGCATTGTCATGACAGAAGAATTCAAAAATGCAATCAGTGCCAATATGATGAACGCCATAGAGGAATTAGAAATTATGGGTGTGCAATTTTAGCACACCCATTTTTAAGTTCATTTTTAGTGATATTTCCATCCCATTTATGGTATCTTTATAAGGAGGTGATTTTGTGCGTTTTTTACCAATTATGTATACGAATGAAGATCAATTGTTAGGCGAATCACTCCTTGGCACACACGGTAGACTCTTACTGAAGAAAGGGACTTTACTGAAAAAGGAGACGGTTAGGGCAATTGAAAAGCTCGGTTATCACTCGGTATATGTCCTGGAAGGACCTTCGGATTCTGAGCTGATTAAACCCGCCTTTTTACAAGATGAATTGAAATTAAAGGCTTTAAAAATTATCCGTGACAACTTTTATCAGTTTAAAATTATTTATCATATGCGTAATCTTAGCAAAGACGGTCAAAAGATTTTCAAGCTCATGGAAGAACGCGATGTCCTTCTTGGACAATTGGACGTGGTTGCGGATGAAATTCTATTCGTTCTGAGCCAAGCACCCTCTCACCGAATCGAGCGGGTGGAACTTAAAAGCGATGTGAACTATCAGTATCAGCATGCGCTGAATACCGCCATTCTATCCGCGATTCTCGGTATCCATAGAAATCTCAACCATCTAGAGCTTAAGTCGCTCTTTTTAGGCGCTATTATGAAAGAAATGGGCAACGTAGCCATTCCAGAAGAGATTTTGTTAAAGAAGGGAAAACTGACCGCCATAGAATTCGAGATTCTAAAGGCCCATACGGAAATTTCCTACCAAGAGATTAGAAATTGTGGTACCATCAACGACTACATCCAGCATATATGCTTACAGCACCATGAGAAACTGGATGGTACAGGCTATCCAAACGGACTAATAGACAGGCAAATCAGCCATTTGACTAAAATCGTGGCTGTCGCGGATACCTATGATGCCCTTACCAGCGACCGAGGCTTTAGACCTGCTTATCCGCCCCATCGCGCCCTAAAAATGATGTTTGCTGAGATCGGAAAATCTTACGATCAAAATATGGTCATGCTTTTGAAATCACTGATCACGCCGTTTCCAATCGGTACTTTCGTCAATCTCAATAACGGTTATGGCCATATCATCGGCTATACACAGGATTTTGAAAGACCGATCATACGTCACGAAAGCGGTGCTCAAATCGATTTATCCCGGGATCCAAGTTACGAAATCACTGGATTGAAATATAAAGTTTAAACACAAAAAGCCCTGAAATTAATCAGGGCTTTATCTTTATAGCGTTTCTGGAAACCACAAGTTGATTTCCCGCACAGCACTTTCAACAGAATCAGAACCATGAACGAGGTTCTCTGTCGTATTGATGCAAAAATCGCCTCTAATCGTGCCGGGCAATGCATCCTTTGGATTGGTAGCACCATTAAGCAAACGTACGAGATGAACGGCATTTTCCCCCTCCAAAACAAGTGCAATCAGGCGATTGTTCATAAAGGCTACAAGCGGTTCAAGGAAAGCTTTACCCGCATGTTCTTTGTAATGCTCGTAAAGTAATGGCCTTTCAGGTGTCAAACATTTCATAGCCACAATGCCTAAATGTTTTTGTTCATAACGATGAATGATTTCACCCACCAAGCCGCGCTCCAGCGCATCCGGTTTCAGCAGTACCAAAGTCCTTTCCATAAAAACCGCCTCCTGTCTATTTAATGTGAATACCTTCCTCACTTTGAGTGATCTTGCCTTCTTTCAGTAATTTTCCCAAAGCCCGCTTATAAGCACGTTTACTTAGATTGAATACCGATTTAATGAGCTCTGGGTCTGTCTTATCGTTATAAGGCAAAAAACCATTGTTCTTTTCCAAAGCTTCAAAAATAAGATCGGAATCGTCATACATCTGTCGATAAGCCTTTTTACGAAGACTCAGGTTCAGTTTACCATCCTGACGCACATCGGTCACGCGGCACTCTACTTCCTTGCCTAAGTCATAATCACCGTAGAGTTCCTTGTTTGGAATGAACCCGTGGTATTTTCCGTTGACAGCCACAAAGCCGCCACGTTCCGGATTAAGCGCATATAGAATGCCTTTGACGTGATCCCCTGTGACATAAGGTGCATCACTACTCAACAAGTCATAGATATCCATGGTCGCGCACAAACGGTCGCTCTTGTCGATATAGAGCCCCACCAAATAACTCTTACCCTTTAGAATTTTTCTCTTTTGCTGCTTGAAAGGTAAAAACAAATCCTTCTCCAAGCCCCAGTCCAAAAAAGCACCGATGTCGGTGACATCCACCACTTCCAATAATGCGATCTCTCCCATCACTAGCTTGGGCATCAGGGTCGTCGCAATCAATCGGTCCTTAGAGTC
>JAFGTX010000368.1 GCA_016938815.1 Clostridia bacterium
AGCTATCTAATTAGGTCTCCATTCATGACCACAATCTAAACAAGTGAGCTGAACTTTACTGCTACCATGCAAACCTCCAACAAGCCCTATCGGTCCTGCTAGAACAGCACCTGTAACAGCGTTTTTACCACTGAAACCTCTAGTTCCAGTTACAATGTTTCTTGAATAACATTTGGGATAAGAAATACTTAATAAAACCGCATCACTTATGATATGCATGCCCATTAATAATCCTAAAAGCGCGGTAGACCTGTTCCACCAGCACCACTTTCATGAGCTGGTGGGGAAAGGTCATCTTGGAAAAGGAGAGCTTGTAATTGGCACGCTTCATCACCTCATCTGATAAGCCAAGACTACCACCGATGACAAAAGCGACGTCACTTTTTCCTGAAACAGCAAGGCTGTTGATGTGGTCTGCCAAGTCCTCGGAAGAAATCTGTTTGCCTTCTATCGCTAGGGCAATGACATAGTCCCCGTCCTTGATCTTGGATAGAATGCGTTCACCTTCCTTGTCCTTGACTTGAATCATCTCCTTGTCAGATAGATTTTCAGGACACTTTTCATCACCGACTTCCACCTCTTCCACCTTGCAGTAGGCACCTAGGCGTTTGACGTATTCACCAATTGCATTCACAAAATATTTTTCTTTGATTTTACCCACCGTAATCACTTTAATCTTCATTTTTACCATCCTTATATGAAATACTACTTATCTCTTTGTGTTATACTCTATATATATGTATCGAAAGCCATTTACAAAGGAGATTTCCTGTGAAAGCATTTGTAACCGCTTTAAAACTTCGATATAAAAGCGCCGACCTCGAAACTAGAATCCTAATGACCTCCATGTTTGCAGGCATGGTACTATGCTTCCTGTCGGCTTTTATGAACATTGCCATTAGCCTTGGGCCCATTGTCATTGCCTTTTCTTTTGTCATGGGATTCTGCTATATGTCCTTCATTTATCTGCTCGTCATAAAGAATCAATACAGGATTGTCGCCTATGCTGCCTTGTTATTGCCCACCTTGCTGATCTTTCCCGTACTTTGGTTCAATAATGGAGGCTTGGCCGGCTCTATACCTTATTTTTATATCTTGATGATTCTGCTATCTGCCGTGCTCTTACACCCACTCAAATACCGCTCCGTAGCCCTTATCCAACTCTCTGTCATCTTCGGACTTATTTACGCAGAAATACAGTATCCAGAGCTTATTACACCCTATGCCACACGTCAGGCGCAAATTATCGATCTCACTTTTTCAGTCCTTGTAATTATCCTTGTCATTTTCCTCTTGCTCCGCTACATTATGAGAGAATACCATCGCTCCATTGAAGATCTGAAAAAAATAAAAGCAGAGCTTGAGTCAACGAATCAAACCTTGCACCAGTCCGCCATAACCGATACCCTGACATCCATTCATAATCGGCGTTACATTATGGATCAACTCAACCGGATTATCGATCAAACACCGCTAGAACACGGGTTATTGATGATTGACATTGACCATTTCAAAGCCATTAACGACACTTATGGACACGATGTCGGCGACCAAGTCCTCATTACCATCAGCCAACTCCTTAAGCGCAATTTGCCTGAAGAGACTCACTTGGCCCGTATCGGTGGTGAAGAATTTCTAGCCATACTGGATTGTACACAGGTACAACGCTGCGACAAGCTGGCAGAACATCTCCGCCAGACGATTTCCTCCTATGTATGGCATATCCCGACACTTAGGGTCACCGTCAGTATTGGCATGTACACCATGCACCCAGGCGATATTGCTGAGCGTGCCCTTAAATATGTAGACATTGCCTTATACGATGCAAAAAAAATGGGTAAAAACCAGGTTGTCGTTTATCAATCTACTTAATGATAACAACAAGATGCCGCAAATTCAAATATTTGCGGCATTTCTTATAAGGTTTTCACCATTCTGATATCCTTGCGCCAATCGCCCTCGTAAAATACAAAATTCTCCACGACGCCGATGACGGTATAGCCTAACGATTCATACAATCTCAACGCTCTCAAATTATAGTCAAAGACGCCTAACTCTATTCTTTTACAACCTAATTGGCGGCAGCGTTCTTCCAAGTCGAACATAATATAACGCCCAAGACCACGCCCCCAATAGTCCTTATTGCCTATGACGATGCCAATCCATGCCGTATCCGCCTCCTGAGTCAACCTTTCCCTAAAGTCAATATCAATGGTATAAGCACCGATAAGAATTTCTTCATCGAAAACCAGATAGATATAGCGATTCTTATTCTCGCGCGCCAGATACATCAGTTCATCTCCGGTCACCCGATCATCAAAGTTATCATCATGAATCCCTGGCAAAATAAGCGGTTTAATCATCGGATCATTGTCCCACGAAGCAAGCACGTCGAAAATATCCCGTCGACTATAATCATCGAACCGTCTAATAGAAATTTTCATGGGCCACCTCCGTTTTTTATTATATATATCCTCCGTAAAATTCGTTAAACTTTCCTGATTGCACCCACTAACAAAATATGGTAGACTGTAGTTGAATTATTGGAGGAAGCAATGGTAGAAAATCAATTTGCAAAAGCATCAATGTTGAATAGGTTACCGTTAGCGCTCTTTGGTATTACACATGTATCAAGAGGCGCGTGGGATAATCTAATTTGATATTGTAAAATTTTGTAAATTGCTATAGTTGTTTATATACGGGCAATGCCCGTTTTTTTGTGCTTAAAATGCGTCAACTGACGCTATTCATTAAGGAGAATAGAAATGAAATTGAAAAATAACATAAAAAAAGACTACCTCTACCTCTTCCTATCGTCTGCCAGCCTATCTAACGCCATCTGGGTACTTTACCTGGCCTACAAGGGCATGAGCCTCGTAGAAATCGGTCTGCTGGAATCCATTTTCCACCTGACTTCCTTTACCATGGAGTTGCCTACCGGCATTGTCGCCGATTGCTTTGGCCGAAAAACGTCACGTATCGTCGGACGGATCATGGCATTTCTATCCACTTTGTTGATGATTCAGACCGCTAGCTTCACGGGCTTTGCCATCGCTTTTGTCATTCAAGCCTTGGCTTATAATCTGGAATCAGGTGCCGGCGATGCGCTCATCTACGACACACTGTTGACCCTTCATGAAGAAGGCGACTATATGAAAATCAAGGGCCGTCAGGAATGGTCCTATCAGGGCGCCTCCGTATTCGGCATGCTGATTGGAGGCTATACAGCGACCTTCAGTTACGAACTGGCCTATTTGATCACTTTGGGCATCAACCTGCTAGCATTGATTCAAGCCTTTAGTTTCGTAGAACCGACCTTACATCAAACAAGCGATGATCGACCGCTGAGCCTGTCCAGTCATCTTAAGAACAGCGTAAAAGCCATTAAAAACAATCGTCACATACTCACCTACGTGTTTTTTATAGAAGGCTTTTCCGTGCTTTATACGACGACCTATTTTTACATTCAAAACTACTTCAAAACCACTGGACACAGCGAATTTTGGATCGGCACCTTAATTGCTTTTGCATCGCTTGTCAGCCTCTTGACTTCGACAAAAGCCTATAAAATCGAAGGTTTTCTTGGACGTAAGGCTCTGATTTTCAGTGCTGGCCTAATGGCACTGACCCTCTTTGCTCTGGTCGCTTTCACA
>JAFGTX010000369.1 GCA_016938815.1 Clostridia bacterium
CTAGTAGTACCTGCACAGTGCTGCTTTGTTAGACCAAGATATCCCAACATATATAGTATTCTGCCGACTGATTGGTCAGGTACATATACGCAACACCCGTTATAATTGGTTAATATTATTGAAATCAGGTTAAGCCTACCCTATAATTACTAACGAATTGGATTGACGAATGCATATTATCACTATAAACTTGTTTAAGCGTTTAACGTCTAGAAAAGGAATTTATGAAATATAAAGTAACTATTGAAACAGTTGCACAAAAGGCCGGGGTTTCTACCGCAACAGTCTCTTATGCTCTGTCAGGCAAGAAGAAAATCAGCAAAGAAGTGACAGAGAGAATCCTGAAGGCTGTTGAAGAATTGGACTACAGGCCAAACATCACTGCAAGGAATCTTGCAAGTAATAAAACCTGGACGATAGGATTATATGCATCCCCTACCCAAAATATTCGTGAAGATTATTTCTTCAACAATATCCTTGCAGGGATCCTGGATGTCTTGCATATCAGGAAATATCAGGTACATCTGTACGCTGACTACCTGCATGAAAAGACCAAGGATCATCCTGACCTCAATTTGACGCAGCCAATAGATGGCGCCTTGATTATGAACCCTAGAATCAATGATGCCTACATTGACCATATCAAGAAACGAAATATTCCTTTTGTAGTCATCGGAACTCCTAATGAGAGCGAGAATTGCTTCTATGTTGATGCAGACATAGCCGCCGGCTATTATGCCGTTGTACAGTATCTCCTGAAAAAAGGTCACAAGAAAATTATCCTTCTCAACGGCTCCCCAGAATACACCCAAAGTGAAAAGCGTAAAACCGGTTACACGATGGCGTATCATGACTATGGTCTCGAATTCTCGAATGACTGGATTATCAATGTCCCGATGCTGGAGGAGGAAGGATATCATGTCTTCATGCAAACCATAAAGAAAAATCCGGACTTCACAGCAGTCGTTACATTCAACGATACGATTGCTGTTGGCGTACTGAGAGCACTAAAGGAAAACAATCTCCAGGTCCCTTCCAGAGTTGCAGTAGTGAGTGCCGGGAATACCATGATTACAAGAATCCACTCTCCAGCTATAACAAGCCTCGATATGGGAGCTTATGAAATTGGGTCAAAGGCTGCAGAGCTCTTGGTTGATGTTATTGAGAAAAAACGAATACAACCCTCACATGAAATTATCCAGACACGTCTTGTTGAAAGAGAGAGCACCTAGACAATCGTTTCCTGTACAGTCTCCTTGCATAGATTCCTCCTATTCTCCTTGTCTTAACTTGCAATTGAACCATAGATTGCAAAAAGACTTATATTTGACCTTGACAAAAATGAAAATGTATTCCTATAGTAAGTTAAGCGATTAAATATTTTTTGTACATTATTCATGTTTATCGCTTATCTGTTCTATTTCAGCCAATGGCATGGCACCTACGCTTCCAGATAGATACGTGCTTGGCCGGGGGCAGCACCTGCCTCACCTCTTTTCGTGATTGAATCATTAAGCATTCAACTTCCAAGTTGATTTGCAATAGGAGGAATGTATGAAAATTCGAATGAAATTTGTGTGTGTGCTACTCTTATTGATTCCCTCAATGACACTATGGTCTGCCGGAACCAAGGAGGATGGATCGGCAATCTCAGGAGGGAAGACTGTCATTACCATCTGGGATTTCAAGTATGGTGATGTCGAAGGTGTCCAGCCTGCAATGAGGAAAATTGATGACCTAATTATGCAGGAGAACCCTGGACTCACGATAGAACATGTAGGACAACCAAATGACAATTACTACCAGCTTGTCCGTGCAGCCGTACAAGCGGGAGAAGGCCCTGATGTCGTCATGTTCCACGGAGGAGTCCAAGCTTACGAATTTGATGACTACACAATTGC
>JAFGTX010000370.1 GCA_016938815.1 Clostridia bacterium
GGGGCTGTTGCAAAAGTAAATTTGCAACAGCCCCTTTTTTAATGTGGACAGCCAAACGGAGAACTCAACGAATAACAGGAATTATTTGGATCCAAATCTTAACAAGATGGTTTTACTCAGTCTGCTGCTACAGATTTCCACAAGTATCAGACATGAGGATTCGAACTATTAACACAAAGTGCAGTTATGCACTCTCCTCCAGGATTCGATATACAAACGGCGCTCCAACCTCACCTCGGGACAATCTATTTCCCAAGTGGATCGCATTCATGGCCAAGCAAATGATTTGCCATTCAGTGTGAATACCTTTCATCCCGGCTCTGAGAAATCTTCTGAAGGACCAATTGGCTTTGATTTGAGCAAAGGCCCCTTCCGCTTGAATACTTCTGTTTACTCGAATCTCCGTTCCTTCTGGGCTACCAATTCGCACTACTGCTTTGCGATGAAATTCTTCCAGCTTGTGATTTATCTGTACTTGTTTGTAAGGAGTCTTACTTCCCTTCATACACGCTGAACGTGCGGTGCAGGTTTTGCATCCTCTGGTACATCGATAAATATGTGTTTTTGATTCAAAGCCATATTGATTCTTTCGGGAGCTGATATGCTTCATCTCCAGTTTTTTCCCTTTTGAACAGATAAAACAATCTTGCTGTGAATTGTAAGTCATGTTCTCTTTTTTACCGATATCTTTTTTGTTTTTCCTTTTTTTTGCTTGCTCATAACCTTGAGGCTTTATATACGCTTCTATTCCCTGACCCTCCAAATATTGAAAGTTTTGCTGACTGTCATAACCACTATCAGCACAATACTTTGAATACTTCCAGGGTAAGGAATTATGCAGATGATTCAATGCTGGAATCATTGTGGCGTAATCGGTACGATCGGCACTGGCATAGCTGCCAACAATGTACCCCCCATCAACAAGGACCTGTAAATTGTAAGCCGGTTTGAGTTGCCCATTCCGCATATGATCATCTTTCATACGCATGAAGGTTGCATCAGGATCGGTTTTGCTCATACTGTTCCGCCCTTCCATGGCAGCCATATAATTCTCATATTGTTTCAATTTATTCTCAAAAACAAGTGCATCCCGGTAGATTTTCTGTGCCATGGTAATTCGATGTCCCCGACCTGTTTTCTCGGGTAAAAGAACTGCACCGGTCTCATTCAGTTTTTCTTTCAGGGATTGCAACTCTTCATGAGCCTCGCCCTGTTTCAAATCCCAACAAAAACTGTTATTGGCTTCCAAAATCAGGCCATGTATGTGTTCATAGAGCTTGTCAATATTCTTCGTTGTTGTTTTCTTCCAGACAAAACTGTACCGGCCAGCCTTGGATTCCATTTTGGTTCCATCCTGATACACTACATCTTTACCCAGTTCTCCCATTGACTCCAACCGTTGAATGGCTTGGAAAAACACGTCATCAATAGCTTTCTCATGAGTGTGAACAAATCGCTCAAAGGTTGTATGATCCGGTGCCTTTGTATCACCAAGGATTTTTAAAAGAAAAATATCGCGTTTACATAAGTTCTCGACGGTGCGAGAACTGTATCGCCCTTGAATCCGTGCGTATAGAAGAATAAGCATCATTGTATAGGGATCGGCGGCATTCGGACGTCCCGACTTCTTCTTCTCCCGGTCAAATTGGCTATAATCCAAGTTTTGCAAGAGAAGCATCAATGCTGCTTCATGTTCTGTAACTTCAAAGGGGATTGAGATATTCAAATCGAGAAAGAGTTGTGAATGTTTGGAAAATGATGTAAAGTTCATACGTGCTCCATTTATTGTTTGTGGTAAAACAAATTGTAGCACATCGGGGTTGCTTCGCAACCCCGTTTCCATTTCTGACCATTCACCATTTTCTTTCACAAAAAAAGAAGGCTGTCGTAAAAGTCATTCAAGACTTTTGCAACAGCCCC
>JAFGTX010000371.1 GCA_016938815.1 Clostridia bacterium
GAAGCCACAGTTAACGTCAAATCTCAGAGGACACCGATATTTAGCGTTCGTAAGGGTGGCGTGAATGCTATTACTGATTACATCGAAGGTTATGAGACGGGGAACAGGCTTACGGCACAGGAATGTAGAGCCATTGCAGAATTGATTCATAAAGCTAGAGTAAGTTAATTCATGATGGATATCGTAAAAAATTAAAGGACAGCTAGACGGTTTAAAGTCTGACGGTCCTTTTTAAGTATTAATAGTTTTCTGAATTCACTTCAAAGTGTCCTTGAGGATGGACACACGCTGGGCACTGTTTTGGTGCTGATGTACCTTCATGGATATAGCCGCAATTGTTACATTTCCAAGAAGTAACTTCGTCTTTCTTGAAAACCATTTCATTTTTTATATTGTCAGCCAATTTTCTGTATCGCGCTTCGTGGTGTTTTTCGACGGTAGCGATCATTTTAAAAGCAACGGCAACTTCGGGGAAGCCCTCTTCTTCTGCAACTTTAGCGAATTCAGGGTAAAGTTCATCCCATTCTTCGTTTTCTCCATTTGCAGCGGCAATTAAATTTGCTAGCGTATCGCTTTGAGCAACCGGATAAGCGGCGTTAATTTCTACGACAGCTGGCAGATCACCTTCTAAACCTTGTAGTAAAAGTTTGTAGAAACGTTTTGCATGTTCTTTTTCGTTATCTGCAGTTTC
Source organism: Clostridia bacterium (assembly GCA_016938815.1). Classification (GTDB taxonomy): domain Bacteria; phylum Bacillota; class Clostridia; order Peptostreptococcales; family Acidaminobacteraceae; genus JAFGTX01. The sequence goes on from JAFGTX010000371.1 coordinate 692, forward strand.
TGTGAAGATGTCTCGAATCTGCTTGAAGCCTTCCTTATTCGCGACTGAAGCATAAAATGTGTAGCGGTTTCTTGCTTGAGATTCACCGGCAAATGCCTTGAGTAGATTCTCTGCTGTTTTAGTACCTTTCAATGATTTCATGTAATTCGATTCCTCCTTATTGAATAGTGTTGATGATTAGATTATCAAGTGGTGTGAAATGTTAGCACCACCTATTAGACTTCAACCCTATTACGGCGCGTTCCTTAGCGGCATAAAGGGCATGATCCACTCTTGAGAGCATGGTTACAATGGTATCGCCTGCAGTCAGTTCGGAAACACCAAAGCTGGCAGTACAGGTACCAACATGTTTAAATTCATGAGTAGCGACCAGCTGACGTAATTTTTCTGCGAGGATGACAGCGTTATCTTTTGCAGTTTCAGGACAAATGATCATGAATTCCTCACCACTCCAATGGCCCAGCACGTCTATTTTTCGAATGCTAGAAGAGAGGAGGGCAGCAAACTCAATTAATACATCATCACCGGAGAGATGACCATAGCCATCGTTGACTCTTTTAAAGTGGTC
>JAFGTX010000372.1 GCA_016938815.1 Clostridia bacterium
AACAACAATAGTCTTCTTTGACATGTAATAACCTTTGTTTCAATTTATTAAGAACACATAATTTAGTATGATCAGAAAATGAGGTAAAATACCCCATTTTCTTTCATCGAAGTATAGGATTTGAAGCTTTAAATTATCTAAAAAGGTGATTATTTTTTAAATGCATCACCAAATGCATCACCCAATGTCATGCTGTCATCCTGCTCAAGATTGAGTTTTTCCATCGCTTCTCTCTCTTCTTGACGCTCAAGTCTTCTTACTGAGACCCTGATACGGTCATTGTCAGCATCGATAAAACTGATCACACCTTTAATCTCCTGTCCTTTTTCGATCTCGTCGAATTTAAGCGGATGAAGATCTTCTGTTCTGATCAGTGCATCAACATTATCTCCAAGAGAGATGAAGATACCAAAGTCTTTTTTGTCTTTTACTGTACCGCTAACAATCGAACCGTTTCTATGGTTTTGTGCAAATGCTCTTACCGGTGAATCCTCCAAGGACTTTTTGGAGAGAGATACTTTTTCCGCATCTTTATCGATCTTGATAATCTTCACTTCGATCTCATCACCTACTTTAAGCTCTGATTTGGCAGTTTTGTTCTTGTCCCATGATACTTCCTGATTATGAAGAAGGCCTTCAACAGGACCCACGATCACAAAAGCACCGAAATCAGTGACGGATGATACGGTTCCTTTCACAACATCACCGACTTTATACTCTGTTGTAAATGCATCCATTGGTTTTGGAAGAAGGTTTTTAAGGCTTACTCTCAATCTTCTTCCCTCTTTGTCTACCTCGATCACCTCTACATTGATCTCCTGACCATTCTCAAGGTAATCTTTTGGGTGTTTTACATTCTTATCCCATGAGATTTCAGATACGTGAAGGAAGGCTTCGAGGTCTTCTCCAAGGTCTACAAACACACCGTATGGCTCAATATTTGATACCGTAGCTGTTACAGTATCCCCTACGCCAATAATAGAGTCGATATCTGCCCATGGATCCGGATTGGCATCTTTGATAGAGAGGGAGAGGTGTCTCTTCTTCTTGTCATAGTCAAGTGCAACC
>JAFGTX010000373.1 GCA_016938815.1 Clostridia bacterium
GGTGCATCGGGATCGTAGGTAAAAACGTATTTTTCTCCCTCTTTGGCGAGTATTCCGGCTTTTTCCGTATTGGTATAGATCTTAATATGTCTGTCCACGTTGAAGCTCCTCTAATGTCAGCGGGCGGCCCTTTTCTCTGACTGTTATCTCCAATCCAAAAAGATCAAGCACCTCTTCAACTTTTGTGATACCCACTTCCTCGGTGAAGCCATCTTCGATCCGGCGATAGGTGTTGAGGCTGATCCCGGCATATTTGGCAGTTTCACCCTGAGTCCACTTTTTGTTTTTTCGGTGTGCAATGATCGTTTCACTCAGTTTATTCAAGCTCATTTTTTTATCCAAAATTTTCTATATATTGGTAATTATAGCAAAAACAAAGATGATAATATCAATATACTGGTAATTTTGTGAGCTTTTGGGTAACATTTCAATCATCCATGCGGTGAATGTATTTTTTTTTCACACACTCTTTTTATATAATTAGATAAAAATGCGGAATACGAGGACACAAAAGATGAAATTAAACTTCTATGAATGGATAAAAGATAAAGCAAAAAGAGGCGAAGAGATTAAATTTACTGCTCTATTGATCGATACAGATAATTCTCCGCTTCTAAAGAACAGCGCAAAACGTATGGTGGAAGAGGGAATCGCGCTTGAAATAGAGGATGGGATCGATCTCGACAATGAAGATAACCGGACAAAAATCGATCGTATGTTTATCTACCATGTCAATAAATATGCGCTGGATCACCTTGTTGCAGAAAGCGAGGAAATGGCTAGAAAGGCGACAAGAAGTAAAGCGATGATGCTGGAATTTACTAAGTTGCCAAATACCACTGACGAGCAGATTGCCGAAGTCAAAAAAGAGATCGAGCAGCAAAAAGAAGAAGCCATCCAGAATATCAAAAGGGTAAACTTTATCAAAGCTCAGTTTGAAGATCAGGAAAATATTGATGGCTTTATCAATGACGGTACAGTGTGGTTCAGGGATGATAAGCAGGTTGCCCTTGATATTATCGATGAGATCAAAGAGGTTAAAGACGACAAGGTAAATAACTTCATTACTGCTTCGGCACTGATCCATGAGATCGATGCACTTATCAACCGCATCAACCACACGATCGAGCAGCTTGACTTGTTCATCAATGGCGAAAGCAATGAGATCAATATTGAGGTAGAGGGAATAGAGGAGATGACCCAGAAGGACAAGATCGCTTTGAGTGCCGAAGAAGCTCAAAAAGAGAAGATAGAACCTACCCATCTTGAAAATATCGAGAAAAAAGAGGAACTGGCAAAAGCCCAGGAAGCAAAACAAGCCGAAGATGAAGTACTTTTGGATGGGATCAGTATCAATATCGACGATGTAGAAGATAACTCACCTGCACCATCTCCATTTCCGCACTAACTTCCGCTTTTCCAAACCTTCTCTCTCCGAGAAGGCCATTTTTTCCGACAGATAGAGCGGTGAACCACCCATGTCCATTCAAACAAATGCTACAATTAAGAAACCAAAAAGGGAAAGGAAAACTATTATGTTCGAATACAAATTCATTAACGAAGAGAAAAAAGAAATTGAAGACATTGCGATGGATGATGATTTGGCTGAAGCCCTTGGCATCCTCAAAGGCAAGAAAGCCCCGGAAGAGGAAAAGCAGGAGGGATCGGTAAACAAAGAGATGCTTTCGCTGCTGCAGGATATCGCCAACGAGATGAAAGAGGCAAGAGAGAGAGACCGGGAAGCGGAAGAGCGGGATGCGGTGATGCTTGAGAAGATGAGTGAGATTCAGGAGAAAATCGCTGAAATATCACAGAAGCAACTCTCCAAAATCCTTTCTCAGGCCGAACGTATCGCCAAAGCGATGATGGCGAGCGGAAGCGATGAGGCATTGAAGATCAATATGCAGGCGCTCACCAACACCGTGACGATCGACAAGGAGGACCTGGACAAACTCCTCTCCGATGCGTATCCTACCAATAGGGATATTGTGGAGAAGGTTGAGGCGCGGTTTATGAACCTTCATAATAGTTTGGAAAGTTTATCCAGAGATTTAAACGTTGTAAACAACAATTCAGATGTGCAGACCCGTGCTATTCTTGAACGTGTCACCAGCCTCAGAGATACGGTGGAAAATAGCAATCATAGCCTTGCCAATAAGATCGAAGGGGTACGCAGAAGTATCCCCAACAGGGAGCTTTACTGATGAGAGAAGTTAAGGATAAAAACGGTAGATTTGACAGCAACTATCACGACTTCAAAACCGACAGAGCCAAAGACAAAGCCTACATGGAACACCATGAAAAGAAAGCAGAGCAGCTTTCCCAGTCCTTGAAAGCGCAGGGGCTTACGCTTGGAGGGGTAGAGTTCTTCGAGCATGAGAGCAGAAGGGATCAGCTTGGTGGCGGTCTTAAAAACTATACCCCCACACTCCTTGCCCTCAATTCAAGCACTCAGGAAAGGATAGACAACCCAAAGCGGTACTACCTGAAAAAGGGGATCAAAAACCCTCTGTTTGCCGAAACGGTGGAACGTGACTCTACCCGCTTTTTAAGTGTGGATACCGAGACAACGAACCATGCGATCGCCCTGGACAACTACGACTTCTTTCTCAAGCACAACAAAGAGATACGCACCAACCTCGCAAGGGTCCTTCTTGCGAAACTTGATCTTGATATTGATCATAAAAAGACCCTCAATGATATCCTCAATCATGAGCAATGGAAGAGTGCTTCGGGGGAGGAGGTGTTCCATGAGCTGAAAAACCGACTCCGGCAGAGGGGACAGGACCTCAACGATCAGTATATCCCTATCTTCAAGCTTTTGGCACAAGCCGAGGAGATCGCCGGACAGCAAGCGATGTTTCTCTCCGAAAGACTTAGAGTACAAGAGGAGATCTATGATCAGATACGCCTGAGCAACGATCCGCTAAAGTGGGCGGATTTCAAAGATAACACCCAGAAGGAACGGGCAAAGGAGCTCATTTCACAACTTTCGGGGCATTTGCATCAAAGCAGTAGAAGCATCGGTAAGACACTGGATGAGCTTGCCTCCAAAAAGGAGAATATGGAAGCCAACGAGCTTTACCGGATACTTTCCGGCAGCCCGGCCTTTATGAATCAGGACGCAAAGGTCTTTATCCAAATATATGAAGAGGCCAAAGAGAAAGAACAACGCTTCGTCTCCCTTCACAATCAAGTTATAGAGAAAAGCACACAAGCAGTAGAGAAAATCGCCTTCAAGAGCAAATCCTATCCGGTGGCTATCTTGGCTTCACTGGCCGATGAAGAGTTTTTTCTTCAAAATGCGGACAGGAATGAGCTGAACGATATAGAAAAAAACCTCAAAGCAGAACTCAGAAAGGTACTTCCCGAAACGACCGACGTAAATTTCTTTATCGAAAATCTCAAAAAAAATCTTCAAACAAATAAAGGGCTTTTTGAGCATATCTACGATGCTTCAAAGGACAGTTTTAACTCGCAAAGACAATATATGCCTTTTGAAAGCGTGAAAATGCACGATACGGCTGGAAATATCATCAGGGATGCCCTCTATGCCGAGTTGATGAAAGAAGAGGATAATAAGCTGTATGGTGAGTTTTTCAATAAAGAAACAGAGAAAAAAATTCTCTCTGTCTCCCTCGATCCAAATATTAATCAGCATAAACCCAAACTCGATGAGGTGAACGACACTTTCAATGCAATCAGTATGATCAACAAGGTGACAATGGGGGAGGTGTCCAAAAAAGATGCGGATATTATTTTTGATTCTCCTATATTCGAGGAGAGTACCGCCCTAAATCACGAGGAAATACAAGGCTTAAAAGAGTTTACAACCAACCTTGCGGATACCACAAAAGTACTCAAATCCAAAGAGATCATCGGTACAGCAAAGGAAAAAGAGCTTCAAGCATCCATACAGGAAATGCATTATCTTGCCTATGCTCAAAAACTTATAGACAAGATGCGGCCCGATCAAAAAGAGAAAAACGTATTCAAAAAAATGAACAGCTTTATCGGAAGGAATTTTTTTCAAAACAACAAAGCCCTTTATGAAATGCAAGAGTGTATGAAATCCGCACTCAATCCAACCACCGGAGTAGAAACCATTCCCTCGCTCAGTAGAAACTGTATTGATAAACTGAAGCAGGAATACGACAAAGAGATACAGAATGCTACACAAAATCATCCTTTCAAGGGTTGGCTTGCGGTCTCTTTTGTGGGCTTTATAAATCAATTGGTCCCCGTTATTGCAAAAGCAAAAAAAGATATGCTTAATTCCCTGATCGATGAGATGAATGCAAAGATCTCCGAAGACAGCACCTATACCAATAGCGCAAGAAACGACTATGAGAGACAGGCTAGAATGATGAATGTGGAAAACAAGAATGGTTTTATGGCAAATCATCTTATAGCTACGTCTCATGCCGGAGATTTCAGAGACGAGATCGAGAAAGAATATACGGCTCTCGCGTTAATGAAAACTAAGGTTGAAACCCCTAAGCTGGTTTTTGAACATATCTGGCAGCCGAAAGAGTACCAGGACTCTATAAAAATCAAATCCGAACTGGAACAGCTCAAAGAGCGGTCCGAAGAACTGAAAAAAATATTGGTTGATGGCGATATGTCCGGGGAGGCAAAAAAGACTGTCGAAGCGATTAAAATGATCGATAGCCGCGAAACGGCACTCAGAGAAGAGCTTCACAAACTCGATGAAATAACCGAGGGTCGCTCTCCTGCTGTGATCAAATCCGAACTGGAA
>JAFGTX010000067.1 GCA_016938815.1 Clostridia bacterium
GGAATCTTGCTATGCCATCTGGAAATATTCAACATCGCTGCCGCTAAGGTTTCCTTAAGGGGTGCCTCATTGCCCTTAGCACGATAGCCCCTTTTATGGAGACCCACGCCAGATGTATCAATACTGAGCGTCACCACATCTTTCAATATGGAAACTAGAATTGGAAATTTCGGACCATCTTCCTTGAACCACTCTACGGAATACGTCTCACCTAACTTTTTCACGACTGCCTTTTTAACAATCGCCTGACAATCCGACACACTAAACAATTGTGATTTAACCGATTTACCGTTAACCGGGAATTCGCCATTCACAGGAATAAATTTCTCCCATGGTAAGGCATAGGTTTTATCGAATAACTCTTCAAAACTCCGTGCCTTGAATTCACCGATTTGTAAGAATACCCGATCTGCACAACGCAGCCACAAGTTAGATTTTGCAATACCTTCAATGTCCGTCTCATAAATAACACGGGAATTTTCAACCTGCACCTCTTCGATACCAAGGGCTTTCACTTCACTGCCAACAATCGCTTCTATACCAAAAGTAGCCGTAGCAATTACTTTATATTTTTCCATACCATTCTTCTCCATGCTCATTTTATTTTAAAAAAGGCTTTAAGTTTTACCTTGAAGCCTTTAACCATTCATATACTTTGACAGTATCTCATCCAGTTTAACATTTTCAATCGGTTTATCCAAATGATCGTCAAATCCGTAACTCGTCAGATACTCGCGCTCTGTTGATATTACTTTGGAAGTGCACGCAATAATTGGCACATGTTGTCGATCATTCTTTTCGATTTCATCAAAAGCTTCAAAACCGTTCATCACCGGCATCATGATATCCATCAGCACCAGCTGCGGCCGCTCCCTGAAATACAATTCGACCGCTTCCTTGCCATTTTTAGCAAAAACGACGTTATAACGCTCTTTAAGCATTAGTTTGAGCGTCACACGCCCCACCACTTCATCTTCAGCGATTAAAATCGTACCATCATTAATTGGTTTTTCCACCAGCGCTTCGGACGCTTCTAAATACCGCGCCACTTCGATTGGTTCACTTTTAATCTCATTCAGCAAGGACGGTGATATTTCTTGTGACGGAACCACTACGCTCGCTTCGTCGCGCTTCTCATAATAAGCATACAACACAAAACGAATTTTACCATCAATCGTCCTCATTAAATTGTACCGCAAAGTTGAATTGTCCATAGCCTCTACTAACAAGTCAGAGAACGGCTGCTTACCAACGCTATTCAACTCATCCTCTATCGTCAGAGCCTTGTCTCTCATGACTAGAATGACGTAGCCTTCAGTCGGCTCGTAGCTAGCCTCTATGACAACATCCTTGTTGCGTTTTGCAAAAAATGCAATAAAAATTTCCGACAACGCCTTTTTGATTAAGCTGCCCTCCAGCATCAAACGTATCGGAAATTCTCTATCAATTTTATAATGGATACCAAAATTCCTTTCCTTCAACTCACTTCTCATATGCGCAAGAAGACGCTGTAAAAAAACTCTTATTTCTACAGCTTCGTAAGCCGACGGCAAAGGATCATGGCATTTGCTCGCAGACAACTTTTCAATTTGATTCAACATAGCGACAATGGACTCTTCAATAACAGCGATATAGCCGGTTTGTTCCTCTTCCAACTCTGTTTCCTTAAGCAACTGCACCATACCAGATATGCCATTGAGCGGCGTTTTTAAATCATGAATCACCCTGTTTTGATCGGATAAGAGCATGTCTTTAATATCTGCTTTTTGATCAATAACTCTACCAGATTGCTCATTTTCACTCGAACCAAATAATTTTAAGAATTTCATGAATTTCTCCATTCATTTCATATTACTTTCATTATAACAAATTCAAGTCAAATCTTAAAATATTCTCTTGTTTTAAATGACAATTATTTCAATTCGCCCCTGCTCGCGTTTGGAAACCAACTCATAACCCACATCCTTCGGCACCTCAAAAGTAACATACTGTAAATCAGAGACCGGCTCTAACCCATTGGAATAGCCTCTCTTATCACTGATCGAAACGACGATGACGCTTGTGTAAAGCTTGTTTTCCCCTTCCTCTGGACAAAACATCAACCGTACCGTTTGACCTGGACGCAAATTCCATGCGTTTGAAGTTCCCGTGTCGAATTCGAAAGTTACCAGCACATTATCTTTCCTAGATACGAGTGATAAAGCATTCACCGAACTGACTTGACTCAATTGGATAATGGCCCCTTCCTCAACAAGCCCTGTTGTATAATTGCCGATCAAAGACGTTTCAGACACAGCATAAGCACCTTCAATATCGGCGCTTCGCATACGCTTTTCCTCAATATCTTCATCTGTAATCAAGTGCCCCGCTTCAAGAGATTGTGTCGCAAAGTAAACGGTTGTCATGGGCGTTTCTACAATCTGTCCTTTCATAAAGATATATTCGCCATAGATTATACCCATGGTTAAAAGTAACGTCAGCAATAATAACTCTATTTTTCTATGCATAAGTTTCCTCATCTATTCTTTGGAATTTCTAAACTGTATTCGAAGGTCAGCGGTACCCGCTTACCATCATTAAGGACAGTCTCATAGAAGACATGCCTATAGGCCACCGTCATGCAAACATACAAAGTATCATACTTGGCAGCTTGACCAGTACGCCACGGCAACGCATCTGACGTTGAAGATACAAATTCCATACCGATGATATCCGTCTCCACCAGCGTCCCAACTGCCGCATCGAATCTTTCTTCAAAAAACCTTTCCAGCTGCTCTAAATCGTAGACCACTTCGGCACTCGCCAACGACTGCAAATTAACAGACTCCGTCATCGCATACAGCGTACTTTCCATAATATCCACCGCCTTATTGACCGTATAGACCACCACAACTTTTTCTATCGCCATGGCCAAAATCGGCATAATCACAAAAACAATCAATACGCTACTTATAACAACGAGATCGACAGAGGCGCTGCCCTTACAATGTCTTTTCAATTAACAACCCTCCGCCCAGTAAGGTGCTGTTCATAGCTGAAGGTCCTCTTCTTGTGATTGGTCACGAATAAGGCACTACGCTCTGACAAAGTTTTATCGGCGCTCACAGAAAAAACGTAGGCTTGGCCCTTGCTCATTGAGCCCCTTGTCGGTGCAGACAGAAGAACGTCCTGATATCCTTTCGTCTGCAGTGTGCTAATAAAATGCGCCTTTTCTTCTGCGGTCAGGCCTGAATTCTCTTCACATTGCCAAAAGAACTGCTGACAATAGAAATCGAAATCCGATTTTGCATGAAGGATGACCGCATAATCGACAACGGTCACAACGACAAACAGCATCAGCACCAAACAGACCGACCACAGAACTGCTCGCTCGCTTCCCATTTAAGTTGTTGGGAAAATGTTGCCTGAAATGGTGTTTGCCCACCAAGTTCCCATACCTTTGATGATTGTATCTGCCAACGTTCTCATACCAGGCACCAGAACAAATGCCGATACAATGAGTGCCACCGCAATACTCAATATGGAACCCACCCCAAATTCACCTTTTCTGTCATGACAAAGCGCCCAAGCCTTTGTCAAAATAACCTGTCTCCATAAAAAAAACACTTTCATTTTATAAGCCTCCTCACTATTCTAAAAAAATCATATTAATTGCTTGATTCAACTCCATCATCAAAGGCAAGCCGATCATGATAATGATAATCATGCAATAAATCGAAACAACTAAAAAGGTCCGCACTTTTTGCCGATTCGTTTCCAACTGCAAATAGTGCATATACTTGTTGAACATCAATGATTCCTGCTTCTTTAGTGTGTTGAGATTATCCCCCAAGCTGATTCCTTGAAGCATAGCAATCCTAAAAGCATCGACATCCGATCCATCGTAATAGCGCGCTAGTTCTTCAAAGGCCATCTCAAAATCTAATGTTTGAGCATAAATTGCTCCCAAAGCCTGCAACCGCGACTTCAAAAACGGTTCCTTCACGATTTTATATAAACTCATGATAGCGTCTTTAGGCTGAACTCCTGCCGATACCTGATTATGTAAAAACTTATACAGCCGATACGCATTTTTATTAAAAGACATTTTACGATTATTGGCATAGTAAGTCAGAAGCAGCTGCTTCCCTAAAAAAATGGCTATAAAGAGCATCGAATAAAATCGCCACTGACTAGGATTCTTAAAAAAACCTACTACACAGCCCACCGGTAAAATGAATCGCCACACCAGATGAAAAACCATTTTATCTTCTTTACTTAAATGGGTTTTATCCAAAGCTTCCGGATAAAGCCCCCATTTTTTCAACCGTTGCCTCATCCTTTCCGGTAAAGGTAGAAGAGACCACCAATCTATGACAATTCCGCCGTTCTTGATATGCCTTACGTAAAAACCCATACGATTTAGAATCAGGAATCGGTGAACGATCACACCCGTTAAGATACTGTTAATCAACAAGAAAACTACGATTGCATTCATCTAATACTCCAACTTTGATAATCCCAAGGCAATAAAAAAGCCAACCACATACAAGACGCAAAAAACAAGTACCAAGCCACGACCGAGTAGCGTATGAAAATAAAAATTTTCCGTCACCGCATTAAGCACCAGAAAGTGATAGCCGATCAGCAAAACCAAGAGCATGGTGCAATAGATAACAATCTTATCATGAACCGTGCCGATCTTTCTTCGGTTGAATTCTTCCTGCAATTGATAGGCTTCGTCCTCTAGATTTCTCAACATAATGCCCACATCACCCCTATTTTTAAGCGCCTGATCCATATTGACCACAAAGGTACTAAAAAAATCACTCTCCACTTTTCGATCCAATAGTTCAAACGCCGTCGTCGTATCCAATCCGCTATAAACTTGAACGACAAAATCGTCGATATATGATGCCAGCGGCTCTGAAAGCCTTTGTTCGCTTACCTTCTCAAAACTTTTCATAATGTCGTCTGTGACAATATACCACTGGCCCAACAAAGAAAGGAAATGAATCAATTCACCCCTCGTTTTCTGGTAATTATATTGGCGAAGGGTATCCAAGATAATCAAAGGGCAAAAAGAAGCAACGAGCGATAAAGCCATCCCTAATCCGATAGATTCGGATTTTAGATACACCATCACAAAACAAAATATGAAGAAAATAAGAAGCATCACCATGCCTCTCGAAATAGTGATAAAGGGTAGATATTTTTTCAATTGGGTCTGTTCTATGTAGCGAATATGTAACTTCACCAGCCAACGTTGCCATACACCTTTTTCTTTAATGCGCTGCGTCGTATCAAAATACAATTGATGACTTTGGCGTTTAAGGGCAACCATCACGTGATATAAGATGACGAATAAGCAGATGCCTTGTATAAACCACCCAACCCTTATACAATCGACTGTAGCCATCGGCCGTCTCCCTCCACCTTCAGTTGGCAAATATCCGCCACACGAAAATTCTCCAAATGGATGATATAATCCATACTTTCAAATATAAGTCTTTCCAGCCGCGATTCCGAAAGTGCCACCACAGGCTCAATCAACATCAATAACCGCTGAATGACATCCTTTGGGCTATTGGCATGAATCGTGCCGAATACCCGATGATCCGTATGACCGGCTTTAACAAATTCCCAAGCCTCATCACCGATGATTTCACCAATGCAGTAACCATCTAGAGACATAGTTAAACCATCCGCAATAAGCTGTTTCAGTGAATTCTCAAATTGACTACCACTCTTTTTTATCCTTTGCACAATAAAATTGACACCTTCCAAATGCAATTCCATATCCTTCTCACAAACCAAAATACGCTCCATACGGTCCGTTCTTTCTAGAAGCGCTCTTAACAGCGTCGTCTTTCCAGAAGCGCCTTTGCCGCAAATGATAAATCGACTGCTACTCGCCATGATGCGCTCCAAGTGGTCTTTTGTAAGACCGTCCATCATCCCCACCCTTACCAAATCATCTAGCGAATAGGGGCTCTGCCGATGCTTCCTTATACAAAGCGATGGTCCTGTAACACTTCTAGGTGGAATTGTTACGTTGATTCTAAGACGATAGTAAGAATCACTCACCCGAGCATGGGCGTCGTTCTCATTGATCACGCCACCATTTCGAATGATAATCAACTTACAAAAACGTTCAAAATCCTGCTCATTCACAAAGGATATCTCTACGACCTCCTTGACGCCCTGCCTTTTTACAATGCAGTAATTATACCTTGGCACATCTATATCTGAGACCTCATCATCCTCGATCAAGGCCTGGAGAATGCCATAGCCAAACATGTAATTCATCACATTTCGAATCAGCTCATCTCGATCACAACATAAATTGAACTCATCTACCAACTGAACGATTTCCGTCTTCAAAACTTCGTCACTGATATTTCCCGCTTCGACCTCTGCAATCAACCTCGGATTTTTCTGCACCAATTGAAAGGTTATTTTTGTCGTTAAATCACCTAGATGTTCCTCTCGAAAAACGCTTGGCACCTCATTGACCACCAAGCTATGATGTGTCGTTACCAAACTCATAATGCCTCCTATGCCACAAGCACAGCAATCAAATCCTTGTATTCCAAGGTTATTTTTTTACGCATGCATAAACCGTAAGCGCGTTTTAGATTTCTGCAATACCGCCGCTTCTTGCATGCACTGATCCAGCCTACAATAGGTCTCTTAAGCATTTCAGAAAGCAAATTCATTTCTCCAACAAAGGCTTCATCGCATTCGAAAAAAACGTAGTAAAACTTTTCTGCAACCACCTTCTGCTTTTCACAGAGCAAGGCCAATGACCTTTGATACGCCCTGATCGTCGTAAGATAACCGTCTATGGGCATCAATACACAATCGGATTTGATAATGGCTAGGCACGTATAGGCATCATAGATGAATTGATTCACATGCAAAAGTACCACATCGTAACTTCGTCTGAAAATGGCAATGGCCTCAATCAATGCTTCGTTTGTAAAGTATTCGAATTTTTTCAATTCACTACAACCATACAGCACTCTCATCGATGAAGCTCCCTTCACTGGATAGCACAATTTAGAAAGGGTTTCATCCGACAACTGATTCATGGCATGCAACCTCTGTACATCTCCCAGGGAAGCCCTCTTCCCCTTGTTCCCCTTCTTTATGAGGGGACAATGCACATCAAAGGTCGGATTCAGCCGATCCAGATCCACAATCAACACCCGCTTGCCTGTCCGTTTGGCCATTTGAATGCCCAATTCACAGCAAAATTCAGGGTTGTTCCATATGGTAATCACACCATCCTTGATGCCCGTCATTGCTGGCTTGCAAACCAATTTATTGCCTATACGCCTCACTTTTTGCCTGAGCATTCCAGCCAACTCATCTCTCCGCTTCGTCGTCAAGCCATTATAGACATAAGACAAGGTCTCGATAGAGTCCGACTCATGGTCGATCAATTCCTGATAGAGATGTTTAACTGCCTGCTCGTCTTCAACGCTGTATTCGCACTGGTACATGCTGTTGTGCAGCCACTCCAACACACTTTCATCATGACCACCTTCTTCCAATAGTAAAGGGTCCTCATACCACTGGCGATACTCGATAACATAATCACCACCGCAGGCTAAAAACTTGGGAATCACACCATAGTCAAAATCTTCTTTTTGCATGCTAAGCAAGATGCGACCATTGAAGCCAGTACGCCTTACCTGTTCAATCCAATGCATCATATCAATAAAGACGCGTCTTTGAAACTCAATGCAAATGACCGTTTCTTCATCTAGTTTCTGTTCCCAATTGACTTGAAATAACTGAAAACTATGATACATGCAGTTCACATCGCGAGCCCGTGCCCTGTAGGTTTTCTTTATTCTACTCTTTTGCTGCAACGTCACCGTATCCGGGGACAATATGAAAAATAGTTCTCGAATTGCCATGCTCTATACCATTTCCTTTTTTTACCATATTGTCATATTTGTAAAAAATTGTCAATAGCGTGCAAAAAAA
>JAFGTX010000068.1 GCA_016938815.1 Clostridia bacterium
GCTATAGAACCAGTGATTACAGCCATACATGCCGGACTCGAATGTGGCATTTTAGGTGAAAAACTGGGTGATATAGATATGATCGCCTTTGGCCCTCAGATATACGATGTACACAGTCCTGATGAGCGTGTCAGTATAAAATCCATTGAAAGTACCTGGGCTTATCTTTGTGAAGTGTTGAAAAAAATTAGATGATAAGAAAAACCCTAGATTTGAAATATGAAATCTAGGGTTTTATTATGGATGTTTCTTATTTGAGTTTCGAAACCCACTCGATGACATGCTCTTCAAAGAGCTTGGAAGCAGGTGACATGTGGTCCGGTGAGACCGCGAGAATACCGATGCTTCTGTAAGTCACAGGCAATAGGGGATAAATGTTCAGTTTTTGAACGTTGTCCCCAACTGCCATGAGCGGTGAAAGATAAGAGCCTAGGCCTGCTTTAACCAGTGAAAATCCCGCATTATCGCTTTCCACCCAAATATTGGTTGGGGTGGTGAGTTTGTTCTTTTTTAGATAGGAGGTAATCTCTGTATCAAAGCCTTCATATTGGAGAATTAGCGGTTGGCCCTCCAGATCTGCAGGTGTCATGTGCTGGCCGTCCATGGGTGCGTAATCTGCAGGTGTCAGGCAGACAAGAGGTGATTGGTACAAAGGCGTAAAAGGTGCACTATCATCAAAGGTATCGGATGATAAAATAGCCAAATCGATATCAAAATTTTGAATCCATTCTATGATCTGAGCGTCGCCGGATTGGAAAAGTTGAATGGTGATATTGGGGTGCTTGGACTTAAAGGATTTAAGGATTTCAGGCATCCAGTACATGGCGGCGCTGTAAAAAGTGCCGACTTTAACGATGCCCGACTCTGTATTGCAGATTTTAGCGATTTCCTCCTCTAAAATCCTACTGGCAGTTAAGACGGATTGGATAAAGGGCATAAGCTGTTTGCCGCTTTCTGTCATGAAAACGCCGGTTTTATAGCGATAGAAGAGGGGGTATCCTAGCGTGTTTTCTATTTTCTTTATGGTATGGCTGACCGCAGAAGGTGTTAGGTTCAGTAGTTGTCCGGCTTTGGTAAAACTGTTGCTTTCAAGGACTGCAGCGATGACCTGACAGGCGTAGATTGAAAGTGATTCCATAGAGTGCCTCCGTAATGGACTTTTTTCTATTGTATCATAAAAGACCTTGTGAATATTATTCATATCCTCTGTTAAGACCTTTCACTGTACTAGGGCAATGAGGGTGTTATAATTTTTGTAAAGGGATATGTGGCTATAAGAAAAAACAGCTATCGACATAGCTGCTATGAAAGGTGGGGGATAAAATGGTACCATACGCAAAAAGAAGAGATTCAATGAACTACATCATAGACTGTATGCACAAAATTATGGAATCGCTGACCAATAAAGACTTGATTTCTTTTGGTGGCGGTGCTCCGGCGAGAGAGGCTTATCCTATAGGTTTGATTGGCGATTTGACCCAGTCCATTTTTGGAGATGAAGAAAAGGCGATTCAGGCGCTTGCCTATGGGGCAACCATTGGCCTCCCCTCTTTGAGAAAAGCGGTGCAGGACCATTTGCTCGTTCCTAATGGTATAGCTGCCAATTTGGATGAAATCATGATTACCGCAGGTGGTATCCAGGGGATCTTCCTTGTATGCAAATTGTATTTGGATCCAGGAGACGTGGTGCTGGTAGAATCGCCGACTTTTATTCACGCCAAGCTGTTGTTTGATAGTTTTGAAGCGACGTGTCAGTCTTGCGCTATGGATGAAGATGGTCTCAATATAGAGGATCTGGAGTCGAAAATCAAGAAATACCATCCGAAACTCATTTATACCATGCCGACTTTCCACAATCCGACGGGCATCTCCATGTCTGAGGAAAAAAGAAAGCGCATGGCAGAGTTGGCAGAAACTTATGATGTTATGATTCTGGAAGATGATCCATACAGTGAAATTCGTTATAGCGGTGAAAAACTCAAGCCGATCAAGGCTCACACGAAAAGCAAAAACGTCATCTATGCCAATAGTCTATCCAAGATTTTTTCGCCGGGTGCGCGTCTGGGCTATTTGGTAGCGGATGCGGCTATTATGCAGGAATTGACTGAAATGAAACTGGCGATCGATACCTGTACTAATGGCTTAACCCAGATGATCTGTGCTGAGTTCTTCAGCGGCGGGCACTATCCTTCGCATTTGAGAGGATTATGCGATATCTATAGGTCGCGAAGAGATGTGATGCAAAAGGGCATTGATGACCATTTTCCGAAAGGAACCAAACGGACATCACCAGACGGCGGCTATTATATTTGGGTGGAACTGCCCCAAGGTCTGGATGGTAGAGAACTCCTTCCTGCGGCCAATGAAGTGGTAAAAATCACCTATGGTTCGGGCAGCGACTTCTTTGTTGAAGAAAATCATGATGGCAGTCAGTTCTTGCGTTTTTCCTTTGCAGGGATAGAAGAAGCGGTGATTGAAAATGCCATGGCGCAATTGGGTAGTTTTTTTAAATCAAAATTATAAACAAAATCATTGACAGAGCCAAGGAGGATGGAGACGTGAATCAAGTTAAAGAAAAAATGCTTAAAAAAGAACAACCACTAGGTAGCTTCCTTGTGGTGGCAACGCAAAGCCATGTGGAATGCTTAGGTGATGTCGGTTTAGATTACGTGATCATAGATACAGAGCATGGCCCCTATGACACAGAAAATATGATCAATCTGATCCGTGGTTGTGAACGGGCAGGGATCACGCCTTTTGTGCGGGTTGCCAATGCTGACCATAAAGAGATACAGCGCTCCTTGGATCAAGGGGCAAAAGGGCTTATCGTGCCTATGCTGAATACACTGGAGGATTTTAAAAAGGTGGTCTCTCTTGCCAAGTACAAACCTATCGGTAATAGGGGCTTTGCAGGGGTTCGTTCCAATGATTACGGTTATGATGAGCATATAGCGGATGGCATTGAAGTCTTCATGGCAAATTGTAACGATGAAATTCTCGTTTTGCCCCAGTGTGAAACGGTAGGTGCTCTGGAGATTATAGAAGAGGTGATGGCGCTTGACGGCATTGATGGCATTTTCGTTGGACCTTTTGATTTATCCATATCCTTAGGGGTGCCGGTTCAATTTGATCATCCTATATTCCTTGAAGCCATCGAAAGAATACTGGCGGCTTGTAAAGCGGCTGATAAGCCAGCCATCATATATGCAGGCAACATAGACGCGGCAAGAGACGCCTTAAAAAAAGGCTTCGACAGTGTGGCTTATAGCATAGACGCAAGCGTATTCATAGAGGGATATCGACGAGAATTGGGTGCTATCCGCGCATAGATTTTTAAAATAAAAGTATGCCAGCTGGACTTTGGGCTGGCTTTTGTTTTGGCATATGCTTGGACATGAGAAAATAGTGTTGAAGTATGTGTCTCATGTGTGGAAATCTGAACGAGGCCTCAAAGACGCCATCATGGTTATTATGTTCAAGTGGATGAAGTCTTGAAAATTAAGTAGTCAAAAAACAAAATTTTATGATACAAAAATAAAAAAAGCGATAGAAGTCTCCCTAACAGTGATGTATAATGGGCAGTATGTTATAAGACGACATCAAGTTATGACTTTACTGAAAGAGGGACTTATTATGGACGAGATTATTTTGCAGCTGAGTTTGCTGTTCCTTTACATTCTATTAGGTGTGATATGCCACAAACTAAAATTGATGGATGAAACATCGGATAAGTATTTGTCCGGGATATTGTTAAAGGTCACTTTGCCAGCGACCACCATCGCTTCGGCTATCGGTCAAGACAGTGCCAACCGAATGGAAGCTTTTTACGTATTGGCAATTGCTACAGCCATTTTCATGTTTGTACCTTTATTAGGGATTCTTTTTCAGAAGGTGACGAAATGTGATGACATCTATAAATTGATGCTGGCTTATCCGAATCTTGGCTTTATGGGATTTCCAATCATGACGGCTATGTATGGCCA
>JAFGTX010000374.1 GCA_016938815.1 Clostridia bacterium
GTGCGGATATAGTTGACCAACTCGCTGACATTAATGGAAACCTTCATGTTGCCGTATAAAAAGCTGGAGATCATTTCCGTCATCTTTTCGATGGCTTCGGTGATGGTATGACCGTAAGTGTCGAGCTTGTTCACGTCCTTTGTCATCATGAGCAGGGAAACCAAACCCTGAATGGTGACCAAGGGCGTTTTTAGGTCGTGTGCCAATGCGTTGATTTCCTGATAGGTTCGATTGGTCATGATTTTTTTCTGCATGGCCTTTACTGCCAATTCATTTTGGAAGTTGGCCTCAGCAACTTTCAAATTCTGACGGTGAAGCTTAATGATGAAGGCTGTCATGAATGAGGAAAGAAAGAGCGGCACCATAAAGGAAATTGCAATTTTATTCAGGGTGGACAGATGATCCAGATAAGAACTGGCTACTTTCAAACTGACCGATAAGTCGTTGACGCCGATGTGAAATTTTGTCAGAGACTGGACGATGTTGCCCCACTGAGTCAGTAGAAAAACTTGCAGTGCGATAAAGAATTTTGGCAATAGGGCATCAGGGTTGCAGTTCGAAAATTTGACGAGAATGAGTGTAATGCCAAAGCTGATTAGAGAAGTAATCGGTTCGATCGGGTAGTAATCGTAGACTTGGGTGACACCTAACATCGCTGTAAAAATAATAATCAGGAAAATAGGACGCGTTATTTTCATCTGTGCCAAAAAAGGTTGCCATTCTGTATAAAGGGACTCAAGACTGATATACGTCAAAAAACTCGGCAACATAAAAAGAATGCAGCAGCCGATTGTGGTTACGATGAGTAAACCACTGTCCCCTGAAGCAATCGAGGTTCGTATGTTCACAATGACATCGAAAATGGCGTTATTAATGATGCTGGGCCATATCAATGAAAAAATGAAGAGGGTCATAATGGCAAAGGAAAATCTTAATCGTGATAATGTAGTTGTCATAAGGTACCTCCTTTTTCATTATTTGAAAATTGCAGCCAGCGGCATAGAAATTTGATCAACGGTTCGGACGCACGTAATAGGGATCGTTCCGTTCTCTGTGATCTTATCGATAAAAGGCCCACGGTCACTATCCGCAGTGATGACGATGTAGTCAGAAACGGAGCAGACATATTCCATAAGTGCATCGGTTTCCTTGCTCCTTCTTTCGTTGCCGCCCAAATAGGTGGCGATAATCGGCAAGTGCTCTGCTTGTGCCGTTTGAACAATCTTCTGGACTCTTTTGAATTCTTCTTCGTATGTAACTTCGTTGAGCATCATGCCCACTTGACTGTAGCCAACGACGAAGACCACGGAGCTGTAGGCTCTGAGATTGTAGGTATTTGCTTCTGGCATGAAGTGGTTGTTTAGATGCAAGTTATTGGCGATGTCGTGGAAAATATAAGCATCTGTACTTTGTCCGGCGGAGGTAATCAGCAGGAGCTCTGCGGAAAAAGGCTCCACCGGATAGGTATTGGAAATATTCTGTATTTTTTTTTCAGTCGTGATACAGTCGTTGACCGTGAAGACAATCAGTATGCCGAGTAGTATCAAGGATAATCTTTTTATATGTTCGATATCAATCATAATCATGGCTCCATCTTATAGTCAATTGTATTCAAAGGTTCCAGTCCGCTGGATGTCGGAACGAAATTAAGGATGTTCTTATCGACGCCGACGACGGTAATCGTATTGACGAGCGGAATGGCCGGTAAGTCATCGTGGATAATCTCTTGCGCTTCGCGGTAGAGGGATTCTCTGAATTTCAGGTCGGTCGTTTGTCGAGCGCGGGTCAAGAGTTCGTCCACTTTCTTATTTTTATAGCGAGAATAGTTGCTGACAAGGCCATCTGAGATATTTTCCGATGAGAAAAACGTATACAGGAAGTTATCTGGATCCATGACATCAGCAATCCAGCCCATGAGGAGTAGATCATATTCGCCTTGTTGGATGGTTGCCATGAACACATTCCAAGGCAGTTCGATGATATCGACTTCTATACCGAGGGGTTCTAAAGCCCGCTGGATCGTCTTTGCCAATTTCATGGGTTCGGGGAAGTAAGGTCGTGGTTCCTTCATAACCAGAAGACGCAAGTGTTTTTGTGCTTCGCTGTAATTATCCATGACGGCGAGGCTGGTGTCGATCGGGATATATTTTTGACGCAGTGCATTATTGCTGCCCCAAAGTCCTGGTGGGACAAAGGTATCAGCATGACGACTGTAACTATTGAACTTACAGCTGGAGTTTAAGGTGGTCTTGATCACGGAGTTGATGGACAAACGGACATCCTTATTGGCGAGGAAGCGGTTGTCTAAATTCATCGCTAAATAGCCCACGTTAGAAAAGGGGCGCTTGACGAGTTGAATATTTTTGGAATCAGAAAGTTGTTCTATTTCCGAAATCGTTAAATTATCAAGTAGTTGAAGATCACCATTTTTTAAAAGTTCAATGCGACCTTCTGACTCAGGAATGGTTTTGAAGATTAGGGTGCCAATTTTTGCCGGTTCTCCCCAGTAACTCATATTTCTTTCTAAGGTAATTTCACCGTCTTCAGCCCAAGATTCAAGGACGTAAGGTCCGGTGCCGACCGGTTTGAATTTTAAGCCTTCGTTGTATTTGACGATGGCATTGGGGCTGGCAATACCAAAGGCGGGCATTGCAAGTGTGCTTAGGAAAGGTGCATATGGTTTGTTGAGTTTAATCTCTACGATATTATCAGAAAGCGCCTGTACGCTTTTTATGAGACATGGGAAATCACCGAATATGATATTCCAGTACTGGAAATCGCCGGCATGATAAGGGCTGGTTTCATCCATCCAGCGGTTGAAGTTAAAAGTCACGGATTTTGCATCAAAAATCGAGCCATCGTGAAAATAGACGTCGTCTTGTAAAGTGAATTTCCAAGTCAGGCCGTCCTCACTGACCGTCCAGGATTTGGCAAGTGCCGGTACCACGCGTTCATGCTCCATGGCAACCAAAGTTTCATAGATGTTGACGGTTACCCGTGCAGATTCCTGATCGATGGTGACGGCAGGGTCAAGTGCGATAGAATCAAAGGTTCTACCGATGGTAATGGTCTTGTTGTCATAAGTGACAGGTGTTGTCAGCAGGTTTTTGGCGGCATTGATCTCTTGCTGAAAGAAGGTCGTCGTGACCAGCATGATGATGCCAATGGCCATACCAAGCGCAATCCACTTTAAATTGTTAATCATAGAAATCCCCCTATTTCTTTAATAATTTTATCAGAGATTCATTTGAATCAAAAGGGGCTTGTATAGATTCTTTTTAATAAGAGAAAAAAGTGAAAAAACGACATTTATCATTTTAAATCTATATAATGGGTTTTGTAATCAGAAATTTTGTGGAGGCAATATGGGCAAAAAGGCTACAGCAGCAGAAGATTTTTTAGCATTGGTTCCCGTAAAAAATGAAAGAATAGAGTGGCAATTGGATGAAAGTGGTTATGTCCAATTGGTGGCTAAACGCAATAGAAGATTTGAAAAAATCGTTTGTAAATTTTTTAAGGCACCGGATACGGCGACCATTAGCTTAGATGCGATGGGGAGCGTCGTATGGAGAGCTATAGACAACCAGAGAGACATCGGTATGATCGGTGAAATTCTCAAAAATGAATTTAACGAAACGGCAGAGCCCTTGCAGGAGAGATTGGGTGGCTATATCAATATTCTAAGGAACAATCGTTTTATTGAGTTGAAGCATGTCAATTAATCTGTTTTTGAGGGTATTTGCTTCAAAACCATATAAATGGGTATCTATATAGTGATAACCATTTAGGATATTTCTCTGTGAAAGGGTGAGCTTTATGAAATTTAGAGTATCCGTTCCCATTGAAGCATCTAAGGAAGATATTTGGCGTGTCATGACTGACTTTGAACATGAACAGGAAACACTTCACAATGTCGATGACGTAGAGATTATAGAAAAGCCAAATACAAGTCTTAACGGTTTTAAGTGGAGAGAGACAAGAACTCTGTTTGGCACTGAAGAGACTGAGGAAATCAGCGTTACAGAATTCCGTGAAAACTCTTACTACAAAACTCATAGTGAAAGCCATGGCATGTCTCATGACTCTACTTATTCCATCGAACCTGAAGGTGATCACAATTTATTGATGGTTAATTACACCAGCAGGCCGGAGCATCTTTCAACAAGATTAAGAAGTATGTTGTTTGGTTCATTGATGAAAACAACGACAAGAAGAGAGTTGCTTGACGACTTGGAAGATATTAAGAGAAAGGTAGAACGTCATTAAATCAATAATGGATACACCGCAAAAACACCGGCAATTTTGCAGGTGTTTTTTTTGTATCAAAAGAGGTATACTTGTAATATTGATAGTGAGGGGGAGGCAATTATGTCGGGAACGGATGAACTGGGTGTACTTTATGAAGTAGAAATACAATGTCCCGTTTGTGGGCACAAGTTTTTAGTGAGCAAAACACGTTCAAAACAACTACGCTTTGTAAAAAGGGATCCTGACAATTGTCCATACTATGATTCCATCAATCCCATTTTCTATACGGCATATGTCTGTCCAGAATGCGGCTATGCGGCGTTAGAGCGTCATTTTGCAGAAGTGACGGTCAACGGTAAGGCTGCAGTCGAGCAGATGATTACGCCTAAGTGGAAAAAACGTTCCTTTTTGGGAGAACGGGATTTGAAGACTACCATCGAGATTCATAAGTTGGTTTTGCTGAATTATACGGTGATGCACTATCCATTTCATGAAATCGGCAAGCTGTGCTTGAAGATCGCTTGGCTCTACAGGTATTCAAAAGATCCTGTAGAAGAGGAATTCTTGGAAAATGCCTACAGGATGTTTGAAAAGTCTTATACCAGCGAACCGCTGGACGAAGATCCGAATAACGAAGCCAATGTCCTCTATCTTATGGGTGAGATTGCAAGACAACTGGGGAATTATAAGAAGTCCGTCGAGTGGTTTGGCATGGCACTGCGTAGCGAGGGCATGAAGAGCAATAAAAATCTGGAAAAAATGACCCGCGATCAGTGGGCAGAGGCAAAAGTGGCATTCAGCAAGGAAAAGAATGCCTAAGTGAATGGAGATGAATTTATGTTAAAGCATTATTATCCAACGGAGGAAGGTACTTGGACCGGACGTGTGGATAGCACAACGGATTACGAGGCCTTTAGATGGCACCAATGGATAAAGTATATCGATTTGAATGACCCATCGATAGAGCCTTTTGACGGAGACTTTGGCATTGCTGTGATTGGCTATTGTTGTGATGAAGGGGTTAAATTAAATAAAGGGAGACCGGGCGCTGAAAAGGGGCCAGAGCACATTAGACGTGAGTTAATGAATATCCCTTGTCATTTTAAACCGGGACTTAAACTTTTTGATGCAGGTGATGTTAGAGGTACGGATGTGCCTTTAATGGAAAGTCAGGAGGCTTTAGGCGCGGTGGTTGCTAAAGTACTGTCCTTAAACTTATATCCGATTGTGATGGGTGGCGGTCATGAAGTAGCTTTCGGCAATTATAAGGGCATCATGCAACATTTGAAGAACACAAATAGAAGCGATAGACTGGGCATCATTAATTTTGATGCGCATTTTGATATTAGACCCTACCATGAGTCTGCGAGTTCTGGAACCATGTTTAGACAAATTGCGGATGAACGTCTAGCAGAGGGTTTATCTTTTAATTATTATTGTTTAGGTATTCAACAAAGAGGTAATACGCGCCAACTTTTCAATACTGCCAAGGAATTGAACGTGCGCTATGATTTGGCGAGAGATATCACACAGGAAAAATTAGTGGATGTCTTCGCATCCTTAGACCGTTTCATGAAGCACAACGATGCCATCTATGTGACGATTTGTACCGACGTTTTCGCTTCGGCTTATGCGCCGGGCGTCAGCAGTGCACAACCTTTAGGACTGCAACCATGGATCGTGTTGACAGCGCTTAAGCATATTGTTCGTTCTGAGAAAATGGTCAGCTTCGATATTGCAGAAGTATCGCCAAGATTTGATAGGGATAACGTCACGGCGAATCTGGCTTCAACGGTTATTTTCCATTTTGTTCAGGAATTGGCGGCGGTGCACGAGCTGGACTGCGAAGACTTTGTGTAAAAAAACAAAAAGTTAATATGAACTTAACGCAAAAGAGATGGCGTTAAGTTCATTTTTATGGTAGTATATTAGAAAATCAGCATATATTAATATGGATATAATCCAGGGAGGAAATATGGAAAAATATAAAGTGGCTTTTGTATGTGTGCACAATTCGTGTCGAAGTCAAATGGCCGAGGGATGGGCAAAGGAACTGGGCGGTGATATACTAGAAGCCTATTCTGCTGGTACGGAAAACTATCCAGAGGTAAAGCCGTTTGCCGTACAGGTCATGGAAGAAGCAGGGGTGGATATGAGCGGTCATAAGCCCAAACTTTTAAGTGACATTCCGGAGGAGCTGGATTTATTGATCACCATGGGCTGCAATGTACAGTGTCCTTTTGTGCCCAGTCGATATGTGGAAGATTGGGGACTGGATGATCCATCCGGTGGACCAATTGAAGACTATAGAGTGACAAGAGACCTGATTAAAGCTAAGATGGAAAAATTAATTGAGGATTTAAAAAATCAACGCATCCCATTTGAGCATTAAAGAAATTTAGTGCTTTTTTTATTGGCAAAATGGGTATAAAAATAACATTGGCAATAAAGGTGCATGGATAGTGAAAATCATGTATAATTATAATAAAAAACATATAAAAAAGGGGGCGCGCTATGCAAAATACAGCATACTATCCGACATTGGAAATACATATGAACAAGGTTCAGGATAATATAAAAAACGTACATGCATTGTGTAGTGATAATGGCGTTAAAATTACAGGTGTGGTAAAAGGATGTAATGCCTTGCAGGAGGTTGCAGAAGTATTTGAAAAAAATAATTATCACTCCATCGGTAGCTCCAGAATCAGTCAGTTAAAAAAGATGAAAGATCGAGGCTTGAAATCGGAAATGATGTTGGTTAGAATTCCCATGCTGTCTGAACTAGAGGAAGTGATCCAGTATGCTGATATTAGTTTGAACTCGGATAGGGGCACCTTGATTGCGCTGAACGATTTGGCAAAGCAGCATGGCAAAGTCCATAAAGTCGTTTTGATGACCGACTTAGGTGATTTAAGAGAGGGCGTTTGGGATAAGGACGAGTTTATTGACTTGGCTCTTTTTGTAGAAGAACAGTTAGAGGGATTGAGGCTGTATGGTATCGGAACGAACTTAGGCTGCTATGGTTCCATAAGACCAACCGAAGTCAATATGACTCAGCTGGCAGAACTTGCCGAAAGAGTAGAGCTGCGTATTGGTAGGGTATTGGATATTGTATCGGGTGGTGCAACAACGTCAGTGCCGGTGCTGGTCGATGGTAAAATGCCAAAGAAAGTCAACCACTTACGTGTCGGCGAGGGTATTTTATTGGCAAGGGATTTGACGACGCCGGATTTCTGTTATTTGGAATACATGCATAATGACACCTTTGTATTGACGGCTCAAATTATTGAGATTCAGACGAAACCCTCTCATCCAGTAGGAGAGCTCTATATTGACGCTTTTGGCAATCGACCGACTTATGTCGATGTGGGTATGCGAAAAAGAGCCTTGCTGGGTGTGGGTAGACAAGATTTTGGACATCATGACAGCCTGAAACCAATCGATGAACGTGTGAGTGTTGTCGGTAGTAGCAGTGACCATTTGATTGTAGATATTACCGACGTGGACGAAAATTATCAAGTAGGGGATACCCTTTCATTTACCTTATTTTATCAAGGCATGTTATTCTTGTCCTTGTGTGAAGATGTTCAGAAGATTATCGTAAAGTAATGTCATTTTACTGTTGAAAACTTTTGTAAAGGTTGTAATCCGATGAAGTTTATAAAGAAGATCATGACCAATAAAAATTTCATACTGCCAGTCACCGGATTGACTATTTTGGTAATTATCCAATTACTTGTGGGGATCTATGACAATGCCAAAAACATCAACAACTATAAGGCGTGGATGTGTAAGGATATTGATAGCCTGCTCAGGGTATCGATTGAGAATAAGTTAGAGGTGACGTCCTTTATCTACCATGAATTTATTGATGAGGAAATTGCCTTTCAACTCAGTGAGGTGATTGACCATGAAGCCGTGAAGGACCAGATTCGGAGTGACCTCTTGACTGAATTTTCTCCGATCTATGAGCACGTGCAGGGCATGGGGATTAACTATGTCCATTTTCAGTTGCCTAATACGGAAAGTTTTTTGCGGCTCCATGCACCCGAAGTCTATGGTGATCGGTTGATTGCCATGCGGCAAACTGTCAATGCGGCCATAAGAGAAAAAAAGGTGGTTACTGGTTTTGAAGAAGGTCGATTAACCAATGGCTATAGGTATGTCTATCCGATCTTCTATGGAGACGATCTGGTGGGGACGGTAGAATTCAGTTTTTCTTTGTATAGCGTTGTTATACCGATTTTGCATACCTATGACATGGAGGGCGCTTTGGTGATGAAGCGCCATGATGGGGATAGCGAGAATTTCGCCAAGGAACATAAGAACTATGTTCCGGATGACCTATTTGGCATGGGCTATCTGGACAGCGATTTCAAATGCGATGACATGGCCCAGCGTTTAGGGATCAGCAACAGCGGTTATATGGAGTTGAACGGATTGATGAAAGCCGCCATGCAAAGTGGCTACTACGGTGAATCCGGTTTTCGATATGTTGTGGAGGACGATCATCTTTTTTGGGCAGTGCCGGTTGAAGCGAAGGATTATACAGGCAAGACCATGGGTGTTTTTGTCTTTTATAAAAAGGATGCAACACTCTATGACCTGTATTGTCATCAAAAGCATCAGAAACAGTATATGTATATCACGAGCGGGATTGTGCTTCTGCTTATAGCCTTTGCGGTCTACTGTTATACTCGAATGAGATATAAGGCTACCAACGATTCCTTGACCCACCTTTTCAATCGACATTATTATACGGAATATGTCGTCCAGCGTGGTTTAACCGGCAGTGTCATGATGATTGATATTGATGATTTCAAGAGGGTCAACGACGACTATGGGCATAGCGTTGGCGATCTGATATTGAAGCATATCGCGGATATATTGAAGCAAAATATCCGATCAACAGATTGCGCCATCCGTTGGGGTGGTGAGGAATTCTTAGTGGTGCTTAAAGATGCAGATGTCAACATCGCGTGTAAGAAAGGTGAATACTTACTTGAATTGATACGAGCGCTTCGAGTGGATGGGATTGGTGTCACGGTTTCCATTGGTGTGAGCTGTCTGGATGGAGAGCATGATCAAAGTATAGTGAATGCGGACCAAGCCCTGTATTACGTGAAAACCCACGGAAAAAATGCTGTTCAGGTTTATGAAAATATAGAATAATTCTTGTTTTTTACCGAAAAGATATCTACAATGAGTATAGGCAACAGGGAGGTAAGAAATGGAAAGAATTAATACAGTTATTTTTGATTTAGATGGTACGTTATTGCCGATGAATACCGATGAGTTCATGAATGGCTATAATCGGGCAATCGCTGGTTACTTTAAAGACCTGATCGATCCCAAGGAATTTGTGAAGGCATTGTGGGAATCGACGGAAGCAACGGTTAAGAACTTGGAGCACAAGAAGAACTATGACGTTTTCAAAGCTGAAATGGAAAAGCGCGTTTCGGTAGACGTCGAGCTTTTATACGATCATATTTATGCTTTTTACGATGAAGTATTTCATGATTTAGGTACCTATGCCAGTCGCTCCGAAGCTATTGTGAAGGCGGTAAGACTCCTGAAGCAAAAGGGTTATAGAGTTTTGATTGCTACAAATCCGCTATTCCCGATGAAGGCGAACCATACGCGTATACGCTGGGCGGGTTTTGAACCTGACGAATTCGATTACATCTCTTCCTTTGAAGACAATCACTATTGCAAGCCTCACATCGCATTCTATGAAGAAGTCTTGCAGGCGAATCAGATTGATACGGCAACAGCACTTATGGTGGGTAATGATGTTCGAGAAGACTTAGTGGTGAAAAAGCTGGGCGTCAGGACATATCTCATTGAAGACCATTTGATTATTAGGGATGATCAACCTTATGATACGGATTATCAAGGAAACTATGGTGCGTTTTTAACATTTGTGGAGAATTTAGAGACATTATAAACGGGACGTATGTCCCGTTCTCTAATTGAAGGAGAGGGTGGTACCGTGGAGAAGAAGAATTATGTCGAGGGACTTGTCATGGGGGCGCTTGCTTTTACCTTATGGGGTTTGTTGCCTCTATACTGGAAACTGGTCAAGGCGATTAGTCCTTACCAAATATTCGCACATCGTGTGGTTTGGTCACTGCTCTTCGTTTTGATCATTCTGAGTGCGCGTCAAAAATTGCCGGAATACAAACGCATCGTGATGGAACCGAAAAACTGGATTGGTATCCTTGGACCGGCCTTTTTTATATCCATCAACTGGCTCCTCTATATATGGGCTGTGAACAATGATTATGTCATAGAGAGCAGTTTGGGCTATTTCATAAATCCATTGGTATTGACCCTGTTTGGTGCAATCTTCTATAGAGAACGATTGAATAAATTGCAATTAATCGGCATCGGTCTTGCAACGACGGGTGTGATTTTAAAATCATTTTCCTATGGTCGCGTGCCCTATATTGCCTTGGTGCTTGCCATATCCTTCGCGATTTATGGTTTGCTTAAGAAAAAATCCAACTTGGATTCGCTCAATGGTTTGGGATTTGAAACCTTGGTGATTGGTATTCCTTCGCTTATTTATTTGACTTTTACAGAACTTCATGGCAATGGCCTTGCGGGTAATTTACCGACCCACTATTGGTTTTTAATCGCACTGAGCGGTGTGGCGACGGCTACACCTTTGCTCCTTTATGCAGAGGGTACGAAGCGATTGCCGCTAAGTGTCATAGGCTTTTTGCAATACATTTCACCAAGCATTATGCTGGTGTTGGGGGTCTTTGTATTCAAGGAACCTTTTCTAAAATCGGATTTAGGACCCTTTGTACTGATATGGGTAGGGTTACTGTTTTTTAGCTATTCTCAGTACAAATTATTGTCCCTAAAAAGTCCTGTAAAAAGTTGACTTTAATATGGTTACATGGTATTCTTACTTTGGAACTTAAATTACATAAGGAAATAAACATGATATTTTTTGATTGGTACTGTATTTGTATACTCCTAGATCAGAAAAGAAATGTGAGTGATTATGAACGATTTAAGAAATAAAATTTAGGAGGTACACATCATGAATGGTACAGTAAAATGGTTTAACGCAGATAAAGGTTTTGGTTTTATTACAGGAGATGACGGTGTAGACGTATTCGCTCACTTCTCTCAAATTCAAGTAGATGGTTTCAAAACTTTAGAAGAAGGACAAAAAGTGTCTTTCGAAATCGCTCAAGGTCCTAAAGGTCCTCAAGCTGAAAACATCGTAGTTTTATAATTATAAAATGACATGTTGA
>JAFGTX010000375.1 GCA_016938815.1 Clostridia bacterium
ACATCCATTAACTCGATTATTGCGGCGGGGATGACTTTTGTTATTTTGACGGGTGGTATCGATTTATCGGTAGGATCTACTTTGGCCTATTCCGGTGCGATTGCGGCGATGTTGATCAGCAAGGGTATGAGCCCTTCGGTTGCTGTGCTGGCAGCATTGGCACTGGGTGGCGCTATCGGTATGCTTAATGGTGTTGTCATTGCCAAAGGCAAGCTACAGCCGTTTATCGTGACTTTAGCGACGATGACGGTCTTCAGAGGTGCGACACTGGTATTCACAGATGGCAAGCCAATCAGCACAGGCTACGAAGCCAATGCAGAACTTTATTCTCAAATCGGTAATGGTTATATCGGTGTGATTCCGATTCCAATCATCATTATGCTTTTCGTATTTGCCATTGGCTATTATGTTTTGACGCAAACGACGATTGGCCGTTATGTGTATGCACTGGGTGGCAATGAAGAAGCGACAAAACTTTCCGGTGTCAGCACGGATAAAATCAAGATTTTTGTATACGGTATCAGTGGCTTTTTCGCAGCCCTTGCGGGTATCATTATTACCGCAAGACTTTCATCGGCACAGCCGACGGCAGGTAGTGGCTATGAGCTGGATGCCATTGCAGCGGTTGTACTCGGTGGCACATCTCTTGCAGGTGGTGTCGGTACAATCATGGGGACGGTTGTCGGTGCGCTTATTATCGGTATTTTGAACAATGCGCTGAACTTGATGAACGTTAGCTCATATTATCAATTGTTGGTCAAAGGTATTGTCATCCTTGTTGCGGTACTGATCGACAGAAAGGAATAGTATTTAGCTGCAAAGGCAGTTAAAGATCACGAGTTTTGGCTCTGTGATAATAAAAAAGGTATAAATAGGGGAGGAACTATCAATGAAAAAAAGAATGGCGTTGATTCTTGCACTTGTGTTAATGGTATCACTATTTGCAGGCTGTCAACCGAAAGAAGACGCGACATCAGGTGATGCAGCAGCTAGTAACGGCAAAATAGGTCTTATTGTTTCAACTTTGAACAATCCTTTCTTTGTCACATTAAAAGAGGGCGCGGAATCGAAAGCAGCTGAACTGGGATTGGAATTGGTTGTATTGGATTCACAAAATGACGCAGCGGCTGAGTTATCCAATATGGAAGACTTGTTGACACAAGGCGTAGACGTAATTTTAATTAATCCAACAGACTCAGATGCCGTTGGCAATGCGATCAAAGCAGCTAACGCAAAAGAAGTTCCAGTCATTACATTGGACCGTGGCGCAAACGCAGGTGAAGTCGTTACACATATCGCTTCAGACAACGTGGCTGGTGGCGTGATGGCAGGCGAGTACATCGCTGAATTACTTGGCGGCAAAGGTAAAGTAGTAGAACTTGAAGGTATTGCAGGTACATCGGCAGCAAGAGACAGAGGTCAAGGTTTCAACGATGCTATCGGCGCAACTTCTATTGAAGTTGTAGCAAATCAAGTGGCTGACTTTGACAGAACAAAAGGTCTTTCAGTAATGGAAAACATTTTACAAGCGCAACCTGAAATCGATGCAGTATTCGCTCACAATGATGAAATGGCACTTGGCGCATTGAAAGCGATTGAATCTGCAGGCAGAGATATTATCGTTGTAGGTTTCGATGCGACAGACGATGCGGTTAAATCTGTAGAAGACGGTGGCATGGCAGCAACAGTGGCGCAACAACCTGCTCTAATTGGTGAACTAGGTGTGGATGCGGCTCAAAAGGTAATCGCTGGCGAAAGTCTTGAAGCCTTTATTCCAGTTGCACTTAAGCTGATCAAAAATGATGCAGGCCAAGAATCAGTCGTTAAAAGCGATGCAAAAATGGGTTTGATTTTATCAACACTTAACAACCCATTCTTCGTAACTTTAAAAGAAGGTGCGGAAGCAAAAGCGGCTGAAGCAGGCGTTGAATTAATTGTTCTCGACTCACAAAATGACGCTGCAAAAGAATTATCCAATATGGAAGACTTGTTGACTCAAGGGGTGGACTTTGTTCTAATCAACCCTACAGATTCAGACGCTGTTGTTAATGCGATTAAAGCGGCAAACAAAGCAGGCGTTCCAGTAATCACATTAGACCGTGGCGCAAATGCTGGCGACGTGGTAACACATGTTGCTTCAGATAACGTTGCTGGTGGTGTGATGGCAGGCGAGTATATCGTGGAATTACTTGGCGGTACTGGTAAAGTGGTAGAACTCGAAGGTATTGCTGGTACATCTGCAGCGAGAGATAGAGGTCAAGGCTTCAACCAAGCATTAGAAGGTACATCTATCGAAGTGGTTGCTAAACAAGTGGCTGATTTTGACAGAACAAAAGGTCTTTCAGTCATGGAAAATATTTTACAAGCGCAACCAGAAATCAACGCTGTATTTGCACACAATGACGAAATGGCTCTTGGTGCACTAAAAGCGATTGAAGTATCTAATAGAGAGATTCTTGTTGTCGGTTTTGATGCCACAGATGATGCTGTGAAAGCAGTTCAAGATGGTACAATGGCTGCAACAGTAGCGCAACAACCAGCTAAAATTGGTGAGCTTGGTGTGGAAAGTGCAATCATGGCATTAAACGGTGAGACTTTAGATTCATATATTCCGGTAGATTTAATGCTAGTTAAATAAATTATTTCCCTCAAAAAAACCACTTTGCATGACGAAGTGGTTTTTTTCCTGTATGAAGAAAGACACGCCCCGTGGACCAATGTCATTAAGTTAAT
>JAFGTX010000376.1 GCA_016938815.1 Clostridia bacterium
CAGCAGCAAGCGCTGGAGCGTCTGAAAAAGCTATTGGATCAAGGCGTTGGACTTAAAACGTTAGAGGTCATGTCTGCCACTGATTTGCCGCAAAGTCCAGAGGTCCTTGATGCAGTGAAGAAAGCACCATCGTCCGAAGTAGCTGAAAAGGCGAGGGAAACGGTTGTCGAAGTTATTGATATACCTCATCAAGAAGATGATATCAAGTCGAAAATCATCGAACTCAGAAGTCAGGGCTACTCCCTTAAACAGATTGCAAAAATGTTGGATGTTGGACTTGGTGAAATCCAGTTGATTCTTAACATGAAGCGCCAATAAGACAAGGAAAAAACTTTAATATATTAGTTGCACTCGACTTGGTCTTGTGTTATACTTTTTAAGGCAATATTACACACCTGTCGCAATCTGTAAGTAGGTGCCTTCGGGTTTCTTACAGAGATGAACGACGGGGAGGATAAAAACTAAGGAGGAAGAAATTATGTCAGTAATTTCAATGAAACAATTATTAGAAGCTGGTGTACACTTTGGTCACCAAACAAGAAGATGGAACCCTAAAATGGCTCCATACATTTTCACAGAAAGAAACGGTATCTACATTATCGACTTACAACAAACTGTTGGTTTGATTGATGATGCGTACAACGTAATCAAAGAAGCTACTGAAGGTGGCGGAAAGGTATTATTCGTTGGTACTAAGAAGCAAGCTCAAGAAGCTATCGAATCAGAAGCTAAGAGATGTGGTATGCACTACGTAAGCCAAAGATGGTTAGGTGGTATGCTTACTAACTTCAAAACAATCAGAAACAGAGTTGACTTATTATACAAGTTAGAGAGAATGGAAGAAGACGGAACTTTCGAAGCACTTCCAAAGAAAGAAGTAATTAAGTTAAGACTTAAGAAAGAAAAACTTGAAAGATTCTTAGGCGGTATCAAGAATATGACTGAATTACCTGACGTTATGTTTGTTGTAGACCCTAAGAAAGAAAAAATCGCAATTAGAGAAGCTAGACTTTTAGGTATCCCTGTAGTTGGTATCGTTGATACAAACTGTGATCCTGAAGAAGTAGATTACGTTATTCCTGGTAATGACGACGCAATCAGAGCGGTTAAATTAATCGCGGGTAAGATGGCTGATGCTGTTATCGAGTCTAACCAAGGAGAGTCTTTCGAAGAAGCACCAGTAGAAACTACTGAAGCGTAAAGTTGAAGGTAGGGCGTGCCCTACCTTTTTATAAGATTTGTAAATTCTAAGGAGGCGTTATTATGGCAGTAACAGCTGCAGCGGTAAAAGAATTGAGAGAACTTACAGGCGCAGGTATGATGGACTGTAAAAAAACATTGGTAGAAACTGACGGTGATCTTGAATCGGCAATCAAGCTTTTAAGAGAAAAAGGTCTTGCAAAAGCAGCTAAGAAAGCTGGTAGAATTGCAGCCGAAGGTATCGTTGTATCATATATCCACGGTGGCAGAATTGGTGTTCTTGTAGAAATCAACTCTGAAACAGATTTCGTTGCTAAAAACGAAGAATTCCAACAATTTGGTAAAGATGTTGCTATGCAAATCGCAGCAGCTAACCCTAGATTTGTAAGAAGAGAAGAAGTTTCAACAGATATCTTGGAAGCTGAAAAAGAAGTATTGGCAAACCAAGCAAGAAACGAAGGCAAGCCAGAGCAAATCATTGAAAAAATGGTTGAAGGTAGAATTTCTAAATTCTA
>JAFGTX010000377.1 GCA_016938815.1 Clostridia bacterium
ATCGATTTTGCCATTCGTGAATCGGTGGACGGTGTCGTGATTGCCGGCGACCTCTTTGACGGTTGCCAAATTCCTTTTCATGGCGAGGCAGGTGTCTTAAACATGATAGAAAAACTTGAAGAAAGTGGTATCCATTTGTTCTATACCACAGGCAATCATGATCCTTATCAGCAAAATGGCTTTTTTGAAGCCCTTGGCCGATATCCTCACGTCCATCTTTTCCATAGTCGTTTGCCGGAGGTGGTCAAGGTGACGACACGAACTGGTGAGAATTTTGCCGTGGTCAGCGCAGGACACGATGGCCCTGCCGTGAAAGAAAATGTCATCAAACATTTTCCACCCAAAGAAACGGGCATGGTGTTCGTAGGTATAGGTCATACAATGGTGGCCTCGGTTGCCGGCAGTGTTGACCACGCCAATTATATGCCATGCAGCTTGGAAGATTTAAAAAGCAAGAACTACGATTATTTTGCCCTAGGGCATATCCATAAGGCTATGGCGCTGGATGACGAAGGACGCATCCGCTATGCCGGTAACATCCAAGGACGTCATATTAATGAAACAGGAGAAAAGGGCGGTTGGTTGATAGAGATAGACGAAAAGCGATTCAAATCAGAATTTGTACCATTCCACGATGTGGTTTGGCATCAAATGACCGTGGAACTGACAGCTCAAGAAGAGACTATGTACGACCTCAGCCGCAAATTGAAGGAAAGTCTTTTGGAAGACATGTCCGGAAGCTCAGGGCAGAAGATTTACCGCATTCATTTGACGGGAGAGACACCACTTTATCAGCGTCTTCAAAGTGAAGAAAATATTGAAGAGTTGGAAGAAAGCCTCCAAAGCATCGATGGTATCTTGGAGGCACGAGTCAAAACGGGAAACCTACAGCCGGTGGTGGATCGTGAAGAATTGAAGCAGGGTGAACACTTCCTAGGTGCTTTCCTGACGGCCTATGACCAGAATCGTCTGCCTTTAGAGGCGACTTTGTCAGCTGCCGATTTCATTTCAGACAAGGCGGTCAAAGACCGAAAAACATTTATCGACGACACCTTGGATCAGCTGGACGACATGCTGATTCGAAGAATGAAAAAGCAGGTGCAAAAATGAGAATAAAAGAAATCACGCTAAAAAACTTTGGAAAATATAAAGACGTTGAGAAGCCCCTTGTTTTTAAAGAAGGTGTCAATGTGGTGTACGGCCTGAATGAGGCCGGAAAATCCACCCTTTTCAATGG
>JAFGTX010000069.1 GCA_016938815.1 Clostridia bacterium
AGAATCATCCTGCCACAATCACTCCCCTCCGTCATGACTGGCATACAGCTGGGCCTTGGCTATAGCTGGCGATCCCTTATGGGTGCGGAACTGATTGCCGCCTCATCTGGCATCGGTTACATGATTATTGAAGCTGAGCAATTATCCCGAATCGACATCATCTTCATCGGCATTATCGTGATCGGCGCTTTAGGCTGTGGCATCGATTATCTGTTCATTAAACTCACTGAAAAATTCTTTAAATGGGAGGTGCAAAGCAATGGCAGGCATTCAAATCAAAGAGCTGTCAAAGTCATTCAACCTTAACGACTGTAAAATACCTGCGCTTCAAGGTATCACATTGGATATCGAAGAAGCCAGTTTCCTCACCATCGTGGGCAAAAGTGGCTGTGGCAAGACAACGTTACTGCGTATTCTTTCAGGACTGGATGAGCAAACAGACGGTGATATCGCCTTCCTTAAAGGAAAGCAACCCATAACATCACCTAAGATTGCCATGGTATTTCAGGAACCGCGCCTTATGCCTTGGCTCACCGTCAGGGACAACATGGCTCTATCGCTCATCAAGGATAAGGACCGTAAAAAAGTCAACGAACGCATTGATTACTATTTGAACTTACTGGATTTAAGCTCATTTCAACATGCCTATCCCAATCAAATTTCCGGTGGCATGGCGCAACGGGTAGCCCTTGGTCGTACCCTATGCTATGAACCTGACATCATCCTGATGGACGAGCCTCTCGGCGCTCTTGATATATACAATCGTAAAATGCTTCAAGACGAACTCATTAAAGTATTCAACACCTGCAAGAAAACCATCGTTTTTGTCACCCATGATATCGATGAAGCCATTTACATGGGACAAAAAGTCGTCGTCATGAATGGCGGTCGCATCATGGATGCCATCGACATACGTCGTCACCATCACGTAGAAATAGATGAAGACACGACAAAACAACTTAAATCACGGCTGATGACATCGATCATCGCCAAGAATCCCAACGATCAATAGGAGGAAATCACACAATGAAAAAACAACACGTATTAATTATGGCACTCATGGTACTGTCTTTACTAACTATCGGCTGTACAAGCAAAGCAAGCGTCCAAAGCCAAGCGACAAAAAATGAAGTCTCCATTTCTTATGTAAAGTTACCACTAAACGTACCCTCGATTATAGAGAAAAAAGAGACTCTATTTGAGAATGCCTTTGGCGAAAAAGACGTCAATGTTACTTTCTCTGAAATTACGCAAGGTTCCAAGATGACAGAAGCCATGGCTGCTGGCTCTCTGGATTTCTGTAACGCCCTTGGTGGCACTTCCGCTATCCTAGCCGCTGCCAATGGCCTAGATATTAAAGTCATCGGCATCTACAGCCGTGCACCGGAAGCCTTCACGATTATGTCCAACGATGCTGATATCAATAGCATCACCGACTTAAAAGGCAAAAAAATCGTCGGCCCAAAAGGCACCATTCTTCATCAACTCTTGCTAAGCGCTTTGGTCAGTGAAGGCCTCAGTCTGGATGACGTCGAGTTCATCAATATGGGGATTGGCGATGGCCTTGTTGCCTTATCTTCTGACAACGCCGATGTAGCCCTTGTTGCAGGACCAGCCGTCACACAAGCTTTAGAAAGCGGCAACCATGTCATCACAACAGGCAAAGGCTATTTAGATGCGACAATCGTTATTGCAACAACAGGTGATATGGTTGAAAATCACCGTGACCTCGTTGAAACTTACATGGGCGTACACGACAACAGTTTAACCTTCATGAGCGAGCATCCAGACGAAATGTACGCTTTGGTGGCTGAAGAGACTGGTATCTCAGTTGATGCAGTAAAAACCATGTACCCTTGGTATGATTTCAACCCTAAAATTACAGGCAAAGACATCGAAGAACTTAAAAAAACACAAACCTTCCTGATCGATAACGGTATGCTTGAGAACGAAATCGATATCGAATCCATCATTATGGACATGACAAAATAAAACAAACATTTGCTGTATCACGCATAAACGCCACCTAGACCCTTTGTCTAAGTGGCGTTCTTATTATAATGTTAATTTGTCCATGCCCACATGAAGCAATAATGCTTTATTGGTGATGAATCCGTAATTTGAAGTCGCCGTGTCCGCTTCCTGTGCACTTAACAGTAAACCATTATTTGAAATTTGGAATTCAGGCACGAGGGTATAATTTGTAGCACACATCTCATTAACCCATGTAATCACCTCATTGGAGGACATGCCTAAATAGTCTTCCAGTGAAATTGTCTCTCCAGTTTTCAGATCTATATTCAAATACCTTTCCGCATAGACGTATTGACCTTCTGGATTCTCATAATTTAAAGATACGCCAATCGTCACAAAATCCCCATAATCATCCATTCCAAAACTGCTGATACTATAAGATGCATATGCTTTTACCATGGTGAACATTTCATCCATTGCCATTTCAATTTGTCCATTAATCTTTTCTGCAAGGCTTCCTGCCGCACCATCAACATAGATGCTTCTATTGATATTCTTGTCGCCGTCGGAATACGCTTCAATCCTCCAATGATGACGTCTAAAGGGGTTATCCATTCTATATGCCTGCAGTGCATCAAACACAGCCATTATATCGCCCTCTTCTATATGCTCTAAGGACTTGATAAAGCCTGCAAACGGACTCTCTGGATAATCATTAGCAAAACGCATCATTTCTGAATAATAGTTGTCCGAGCGTGTCATAAATGCATCGGAATAACTCCCTTCAGGGCCTGAAACAAGTCGTGATACTTTCAGTCGATACATCTCTTCTAACAAGGATGTTACGAATTCCGACTTGGTTTCTGGGATGATCGTTTCCAATTCAACAATCTTTTGAGCCGCACTGTAGTAGGCATCGTTTCTCGGATAATGTCTTGTATCCATTTCCTCGATATAGTATTTCAATGTCTCAGAAGCCGCCGAATCCAATATGGCGACTCGCTTCCAATCCATTTCGATAACTGGCATCTCCTCATAGCGCACGATGGTCAAATAAGAATCGTACAGTCCTTGATAAAACGCTCTGATTTCAGCGTCTTCAATATCTGCTATCTTTGATGCATCCAAGACACCACCCATCGTCGTGTTAAGCGCATCCATATAGTCGTTCGAATATATCACTTCATGCCCTCTGGTCACATACTCTGTTTGATAAACCATAAGACATTTCAAGAAAAACTCGGCGTCGTCATTAGTCGCCTCTGAAATGTTCGCCTCTATGTATTGAACAATATCAGGTGCAGTGGTCTCTGCCACCAATAAATTCTCCAAACCCGCCTTCAATGCAGATGTAGAAGTATCCTCCACAGGGGATATTGGTGTTTCCACTGTTGAATCCGTCGCCTGAACCGGTGAGCTTTCCTGTGGCGCCTGAACCGCCTGAGGTTCTTTCACGGTACAGCCACCCACGGTTAATGCCATCCCAATTATTAGAATCATCCATTTTTTACACATCTCTGACCTCCAAATTCATTTATGTCTCTGTCGTCCATTATAAAATATAAATATTAAAAATCTCTTATATAATAAAAAAAGTTCCCGATTTCAGGAACTTTCTCACATCTCTTATTGTCC
This sequence comes from Clostridia bacterium, assembly GCA_016938815.1. Lineage (GTDB taxonomy): Bacteria > Bacillota > Clostridia > Peptostreptococcales > Acidaminobacteraceae > JAFGTX01. The sequence goes on from JAFGTX010000069.1 coordinate 3,610, forward strand.
GTATACAGCCTCATCCCAAATGTGGTCAGCTTTCATCATCTTTGGTTCCAATGCAAAATAATTATAATTGATATAGTCCTCCGGCAAATTTTCACCAACAGGATCACCCCAAGTTGAGTCAATATGCACCAGAATACCCTCTAGCCTTGCCATAGACCACATATGTCCTATCCCATTTGGATTGTCCTTTGAAAAACCGGTCACTGCTTGAATGTCGATGCCAAGTGAACGACACATCATGTTGTAGGCTGCCGTATAACCCTCGCAAATCGCCAATCTATTGTCATAGAGGCCAAAACCCGTACTGCTGATATGCTTTAGCTCTTGATCGTACTGTGTATGCCAAACAATCCATTCATAGATGACCTTTGCCTTCACGATTTCCGACATGTCATCTCTCAATTTTCCCTCACTTTTCAGTTGAGCAATATAGCCATCCGTCCTAATTTTAAACAGTGTTCTCATCAGACTAATCTCCTCTTGGGAAAATTCGTCATCCGATAAATTCAGCGTCAACTTACTACCAATCCCTGCACTGGCAATCCTATAATTGTTCTCATTGGTGAATGCCATATATTCGGGATACTTATTCCCTGCCAAATGAAAGCCCGCATTAATGATCGATTTATAGTCCGTCGATGCCGCCACGTCAAAACGTGCATTAATGAGATCGATATCGTATTCAAAAATATCATTCATGGCCATATATAAAAATATTTGTGCATAGTCTTCTGCCGTTGCCGGCAATGCTGGTGGTACAAAATCGTTGGCTTCCAATGCCTTTAACTCAGCCGCTATTACGTAAGGTTCTTCCGAACTCACTACTACATCAGTCTTTTCAACTGTTGCAAAAGTAAACGTCATCATCGCCATACCCATCAAAAGTGTTGCCCATATTTTTTTCATGCTTATGCTCCTTATCCTTAGTCATACCCTTAGCCCTTATTATACTGGAAAAAGACAGGTATTGAAACAGGAAAATTATTACATAAGAGCCTAGAGCTAAAAAAATGCCGATTAGATAAAACAATCGGCATGCACAGTCATGATATATTTATAGATATCGGCTGAGTGTAAATCCATAGCATCCTCATCAGCGATGGTTAATTGGATGCGATATTTTAGACCCATCTGACCCACTAAGCGTATGAACGCACTAACAACCCCTGCCTCTCTCACAGACACGGACAGACTTCGTTCATCCATGGACTCGTAAAGATAAGCCAACTGAGGTTGTATGCTGCTAAGAGCCACAATTTCTAAAGGCTCAAGCAGTTGCAAAATTTCTCGATCCAGCTGCTGGGTAACCGATTCCAGAAATGATGCCATCCAGTAGAAAGGTATTGTTTCCAGACAATAAGTCATCAGCATCACGATCGGTTTATCCTGTTTCCTCACAATACCATCATGTTCACTACATTTAAGGCAATGTTCACCATTACAGGTCGTCGCACACGCGCTGTCCTGCCTTTGTGCCACCTGAGTACGCAACTCATTGTACTTGGCCTTTAAGGATTCTGACGGTCCTACACCAAGGCTTCCAGCAAGCTGATTACTGAACCAGTTGTAATAAGTGATGGCGGCTGTTCGATTGCCACACATAGCATAGATATCCAGCGTTTTTTCCACCATGGCCTCATCGTAAGGTTCAATCTCCATAATATCCTGTATGGTATCTAGGCAGGCATCCAGATCGCCGCTTGCCTCGTATAAGGCCACTAAACGCTTGAGAATCTTCACCTTTCTCTTTTCGAAATTGATCCGCTCAAAGATAATCCATTCATTGAAGCTATCGCATTTATTGAAATAACAACCTTCTAAGAATTCTCCTTGGAACAGCGACTTAAGGAGCAGCAACTGGTCAATGTCATCCTCATCCGAAGGCGAAAAATTGATGATTTCCAAAATGTCCGACCTAAAAGGATAAGCCGGATTGATGGCGCAGGTTTCCTTATCGACCAGCAAAAATGGATTGCCTTGCCCATCGACCTTTATGTTCTTCTTAATCAACCACAAATTATAGCGCAAATTATAACGCGCCGCATCCTCGTTGCTGTCCGGCCAAAGATAGCCGATAATTTTCTCTCGACTGAGATGTCGGTGCTCATTAAGCACCAAGAGTGCAATAAGAGCATAGGCCTTGGTTCCCAACTGGTCACAGGCCGCTTCGTCACTATAGTACATACGGGACTTGCCAAAAAAATGAATATTCAACATAGAAACCTCCATGCCTAAACTTGGCGATTGAACAGCACTTCACCCGACTTGATTGTCGTCATGATTTTCACCTGTTCAATCTCATTCTTTGGCACCGCATGAATATCACAATCCAAAATTAGGATATCTGCCAACTTGCCCGCGACAAGAGAACCCTTTTCATCTTCTTTGAAAATAGCATAGGCACCGTTGTAGGTGAACATTTTCAGAGCTTCATATAGGGACACCCTATGTTTCTCAACCGGATGATTGACCGCACCATGGATGCCTAAGAAGGGTCTTGGCTCCGTAATATCACAGTCACTACCACCGCAAATCAGCACGCCATGGTCCAATATTGCCCTAAAAGGGTTGGTATTCACATAATAATCTCCAAGTCTGCTCTCATACATCTTGCCCGGCCCACCCCAGTAAAGCTCATAGGTAGGTTGCATGGAAAAGATGATATTCAGCTCCTTAGCCTTTTCAATCTGAGCCTCCGTCGGCAGTTCAACATGCTCAAGCCGATGCCTTAGTCCCTTGATACCCGTTTGATACAGAGCGTTTTCATGGGCCTCCAGTGCAGACTGTATGGCGCGGTCACCAATGGTATACAGAGCCAGTTGCAGATTGTTCTGATAACAAGCCAACACAAATTCGTTGATTTCCTGTTGTGACAAAAACAAACGTCCCATTTTGCCCGGCGCATCCGCGTACTCGAAAGAAAGAGCGGCCGTTCTGGAACCCATGGTTCCGTCGATGTACAAGCTACCACCGAGTCGGGTCAGGCCCATTTCCTGAATCATTTTGATATCCATACTCTGATAGAAAAGCTCAATATCTATCGGGAAGACGCTCTTATTTTCATAGATAAAGTCCGCGTCCTTATCACTGTACATATAGCCGCCCTCCATGGCATTGACCGTTGTTATGCCATTGCTTAAAAGACGCTCCATAATATTTGAGATGGCTTCCCTACGATCCTGATTAGAAATGTTCTTCAAGATATTCGCCCGTAAAATGGCATTGGCATTTCTGTAGAATACCCCCGTCGGCATCTGCTTCTCATCCACTTCAACACCATCTGCTGTAAAGGGTATTTTGAAGTAGAGCATGGCATATGTATTTAAAACACTCACCTGATATTCCAAGGAATTTAACCAAACCGGCACATTGTCACAATACTTGTCGAGAAGTGTCCTTGTCGGAAAGCAACCCTCTTCGAATTGCTCTGCTGAAACGCCGATCCCTCTGACAAAAGCACCGTTGGATTCTGCATGGGCCTTACGGATGCGCTCGCCTAACTCCTCGTGACTCTTAACGGCACTCAAATCCAAGCTAATGGCATTGAGTGCTGTTTGAACAACATGGAAATGGCTATCGATAAATCCAGGCATTACCGTATGCCCTTCGGCATCAAGACAAATGGTCTTATCTCCCAGATAGGTTTCGTAGCCTTGACCGTCACCTAAAGCGAGGATTCGATCCCCTTTCACGGCAAGCCAAGTGTGGATGGTCTTATCCACCATAGTCATGCATTTTCCATTTTTTATCACAATGTCCGCTATCATAATAGGCCTCCAAGCAAATACGTATTGTCTTACTTTCCTTCTACAGCGTAGACTTGTTTTCCTGCAACAAATGTTTTTAAAACTTGAATTTGAAGTAAATAATCCGGTTCAATTTCAAAAGGATTTTCGCTCAAAACCACTAAATCTGCAAATTTGCCACAACTCAAGGTGCCTAAAACCTTTGATTGCCCTGTTGCAAAATGCACGTTTTTTGTAAACAACGCTAGCGCCTCATAGACAGACAACTTCTCCTCTGGGTAGAAGCCTGCCTTTGGCTGGCCCTCCAGATTTTTTCTGGTAACTGCCGCGTAAACACCTACCATCGGATCATAACTTTCCACCGGACAGTCGGAACCGCCGGTTTGGATAAAGCCTTCATCCCATAGAGTCTTCCACGCATACGCATAGCGCATACGTCCAGTGCCGATGCGGTCCTCAATCCAATTCATATCGGTGCATAAAAAAATAGGCTGAATATCCAGAATCACCGGAAGTTTCTTCATACGCTCAAGTAGCGATACATCCAGCATCTGTACATGAATAATCCTAAATGGCAAGCGCTTAGCCATTTCTTCTTCCGTCATCCCTTCCAGACGCATCGTTTCAAGGCAGTTTTCAATCGAAGTCAGCGTCATATCGAGGGCCGCATCACCGATTGCATGAATCGCCGGTTGAAGTCCTTTCCTATAAGCGATTTTGACCTTTTCATTTAAAGCTTCTTGTGATGCCACTAAAAAACCCTTGTTTTCAGGCTCATCCGAGTAAGGCGCCTGTAAGGCTGCCGATCGAGAACCCAGTGACCCGTCTGTAAACAACTTATAAGCACCATACTGTACAAGGCGGTTCGGATTCGCCTTGTCCTGTTCTGTCAGTACTTCCGGTTCAAATAAGTCATCCATACATACGGTGACACGGACCGGCAAGCGACCCTCTTGATCAATAGCCCGGTAGAGTTCAATATCTTCATCGTAACGCCAAATTTTCGCGGCGTAAGTATGTATGCCCGTGATCCCTTTTGAGGACATGTCTTTGAATACCAAGTCCATCATCTTCAGCTTTTCCGCTTCATCTGCTAAAGGGTCCGGTATGATTTCGTCAAAAATTTTCGTGGACTGTTCTCTTAAAATGCCATTAGGCTCCCCTGAGGCATTCACTTCTACAATACCTCCTGAGCCACCTTCATACCCCTTGGTGACACCCGCCATTTCAAGAGCCAGTGAATTGGCAACCACTGCATGCAAGCAGCACCGCTTGATGACAATGGGGTGTTCATTACTGACCTGATCCAAATCTATTTTCGTCGGAAACCTATTCTCTATAAACTTGCTCTGGTCAAAATTGACCCCCTTGATCCAATGACCTTTTGGTGTCTTTGCAGCTTTTTCTTTCAGCCTCGCAATCATGTCATCCATGCTGCGCGCGCCCTGCAAATCCACTAGGGCCAAATTTTGACAATGAGCATACATGTGCATATGGGCATCAGCCATGCCTGGAATTACTGTTTTTCCATCTAAGTCAATCACTTCTTTTGCATCCAGTGCTTTCGCGGCCTCACTAGAGCCCGCAAATCGAATGAAGCCGTCTTTGATGCCGATCGCCTCGACAAAGTGACCTTCCTCTTCCATCGTATAGCACAAACCGTTTGTCAGTAAAATATCCAATTGCATTGCTGATGCCTCCTTATGTCTTTTTTCGTTAACCCAATGTTTTTGCCAGATAAGCGTAAATCACCTGAGCGGTCTGATAAACAGACTCTAGTGTTACATATTCGTCGCTGCCATGAAATCCTTCGCCTGCCGCACCGAAGATAATGGCTGGTGCATTCAGTCTCGAGCCCAGATAATTGAAATCACCGATACTTTGGAAATACGACTGGCTCGGTTCACTCTGGCAGACCTCTTTAATCGTATCGATGAACACCGCCGCCAAAGGCTCCTCACCTGTAATCGTGTACGGCATAAAGCCTCTTGAGCCTTCCGAAGGTGCTTCTCTAAAATTGATTTTATATTGGCAATCGATGCCCGCACGGTCAATTGCCTTCTCTATTTCCTTGGTGATGGTCTCTTCTGTCTCACCGACGACAATATGCCAAAACAGTTTGACAACAGCATGGTCAGGCACGCTACAAGCGCCACCGTCGCAGTCCACTGCCACGACACAGAGGTCCCCACGACCAAGATGTGGATCATCAACGTAACTGACATTCTCCAGTTCACTGATTACCTTTGAAGCTGCTACAGCCGCATTTTTGCCAAGAGATGGCGTCGCTGCATGGGCAGAAATGCCAAAGAATTCTATTTCTAAGCCATAACCACCTCTTGCCCCGAGACAAATGTCTGGGAAGGGTTTGCCTGTGAATCCCGCGCTAGGTTCTGTGATGATAGAAATATCCACACCATCCAAATACCCGTCTTCGATCAGGGCATTGGTTCCCATACCATATGGACCTTCTTCGACGGAAACATAGGTGGAAATCACCTTACCTCTAAAGGAAGGATGATTGGCTTTGAATGCCTTCATAGCAATCATCGTTGCCGCACAACCGGACTTCATATCAAGCGTTCCAAGACCATAAAGCTTATCATCCACCCGTTCGCCGTTCGGATCTTTGGTCCATCCATTACAGAGCTTTACCGTATCCAAATGACCATTCAAACAGATGGTCGGTCCTGGCCGACCGCTCTCTAATTCAACGATGATGTTCTTGCCCTTAAAACCCGTAACCTTGGCTTCGTGGTATGCATGGGTAAAAGGCGCCATATCGTTACTCTCAAACCATTTGTGGACATAGCCCATAATGCTATCTTCTTCAAAATATGGACTTCTGATGGCTACTAATGCTTGTAACAACTCAGTTGTCTCTTCTTTTCTGATTACATACATATCGTCATAAACCACTACTGAGCCTGTTCCTGTACCTCAGTAGCCTCCTCCTTCCAAATGAATTTATTCGTCGATGCATAAAGAATCGCAACAAGTGGCGTTAAATAACATAAGAAGGCGTATGGCAAATACTCCAGTGTATTTACGCCAAGTGCGCCTGCAAAGAATACACCACATAGACCCCACGGTACCAATGGCGATGTTACCGTACCCGAGTCTTCACATGTTCTGGATGCAACATCTAAACGAATACCTAACTTTCTGTAAGCTGGTAAGAACATTCTGCCTGGGATGATGATTGCCACGTATTGGCTGGCAGAAATCACGTTGATAAGAATAGATGATAAAATATGGGTCACGATCAGATTGCTTGCACGTTTTGTCAGTGCTTTCATTTGTCCAATCAGTGAATCCAGAGTACCACTGATTTCTAAGATACCGCCGTAAGAAAGGCCTAGGTAACCTAACGAAACCGTCCACATCATAGACTGGATACCACCTCTGTTTAGGAGTTTGTTAACTGCTGC
>JAFGTX010000378.1 GCA_016938815.1 Clostridia bacterium
AAGCAAGTTTGCCACATTACGGGATGAGAAAAATATTGGGTTCATTATCCCAAAAATAACACTCAAAACAACAAGACCAGCGGTTACAGTCAGTACTTGTCCTATTCCCCGTATTCCCATCAACCGTTTGAACGGTTTTTCAATATACGTTACCATATCGTTTACCTCACCCTACCTGGTTCTCAAATTTATTTTCAAACTGTGTTGCAAGTGCAAGTATCTTTTCCTGTGTTGCATTCTCACGAGTTAATTCACCTGTTATCCTGCCATCACACATTACTAAAATTCTGTCACTGAAACCAAGGATTTCCGGCATCTCACTGGATATGAACATTACCGCAATACCTGACTCCTTTAACTGATTCATAAGCTGATAGATCTCAACTTTTGCAGCAACATCTATTCCACGTGTTGGCTCATCAAAGATAACTACTTTACTATTTCTGGCAAGCCACTTACCCACGACTACCTTTTGTTGGTTTCCTCCTGACAAGGAAGAAGCATCGACCTCTGCATTTGCAAGCTTGATCTTCAAGTCCTTAATAGCTTTGTTGACCATTTCGGCTTCTTTCTTGCGATTAACAACGCCAACCTTGGAGCAAAGCAAGTCAAGGTTAGGCAAGGCAATGTTTTCTCTCACTGAGAGCTTGACGCAGATTCCGTCTTTCTTTCTATCTTCAGGAGCAAGCACCAAACCATGACGTATCGCATCCTCTGGACAATTGATAGTAACTTCCGTTCCGTCAACAGTTATGAGGCCTTGCTCTTTTGGATCTACACCAAAAATGGCTCTCGTCATTTCAGTACGTCCAGCTCCCATCAATCCAGCAAAACCGAGTATTTCACCCTCGTAGACATCAAAATTTATCTCCCGTACCAATGGACCTGCACACAGATTTTGTACGCTGAATAGTTTTTTCCCTTGATGAGCAGGAATCCTAGGAAATTTCTCCTTAATCTCCCTTCCTACCATATGTGCGATAATCTGGTTCATGGTAAGGTCATGAAAGGGTTTTTCAAGAATGAATCTTCCATCCCGCATTATGGTTACTGTATCAATGATATGTTGCAACTCTTCCAGACGGTGACTGA
>JAFGTX010000379.1 GCA_016938815.1 Clostridia bacterium
GTAATCGGCATGGCATCCACGCTGAATCTTGTATCCTTGGATTTCACCTTAGCCGTTAAGTTAATAGGAACCTCATCAATCTTGAAGTTTTTTTCAAGCGGCAGCGACCAAGCCCCCTCAATGTCCTGTACGCGATAAACGATTTTATACTCGACACCCCGCTTGATTTTCATGTGTGTGAAGTTTTTTTGCTGCACCCTTGTCCAGCTAGCATCCTCTTCACTTTTGATGGCGAATTCATAGTTGGCTATACCTTTTCCAACAGCACTTTCGTGGTCCAGGTCATAAGAACCATTATCTGTACAGGTTAAAGTCAAATACTCAGGTTCGGTGGTATTTTCACCAAATCGGAAATCCATCAATGCGATTGGGCGTCTGTGGACATAAACATTGACAAGAACCTCATCCTCATTTTCAAGCCTGTAATCATCAAATCGATCATCAGCCTTCGGATTATCCTTGACCTTCGGCTTTACTTCATAATGACCAACATAATTAAGTGTCGTCAGCGGTTTAGAAAGGCCTGTACCCGCCGCTGGGTCTTTACCTAGCGAATGTTCGAAGTAATTCGGATTCACGTGTTCGAAATCATAAAGCATGCTGTAGGCTTCATCACTTTCATAGTCATCGTAGAGCATGGTGACTTCTATGTTATCACCAAGGAGCACGTAGACATCGTTTTTGTTGCTGTAGTTTGAATAAGCGTTGTAGATGCCGTCCATCAAATCATTTAATGTTGCGTAGGCTTGGCTTAAGGATGAAATACCGATAAGTTTATTGTCACCTACAACCGCCCCTGAACTACCCACAGTTAAATTAGCATAAGAAAATTCATTTAAATAGGTACTACCATTAGTGTATGATAAACCACACTTTCCATTTTCTAATGAAACGAATACACGAGGTCTTGTTATAGAATTGCTATACCACCGCAGCAAACCACCATTGTTAACATACACTACTGGAACTGTATTTATATCTCCTTGCAATGTGAGTGCTGGAGACTTCAGCAACCCAGAATTGGTAAGATACATCATATAAGTTGGATAATAAACATCATTGGTACCTAAAGCTCCATTAATATTTGTAGGTACAGGAACTATCCCTATAGACGTTTTCATCATTGGCATTGTTTTCACATCTGAAGCTATTAGCGTTTTTTTGTGGAATGCGTATGTGTCTGTATAAACTGCGGGTGTATATTCTTGATCTAAATACAAATCATCATTTTCATCAATATAAATCAACGTTTTATTGTACGCTGACGAATGATACAACCTATTCTTAGATATATACGTTACATCGATTGTTGTTCCTGTGAGTTCAGAAGAATAAAGTTCCTTATACCCCTCATAAATCGTTTCACCAACCTGCCACTTATTTTCGCCTATCTTTGCAGACGTTCCTAAGATTTCATCAGCATCAGTAACTAAAACTGTTCTTGCTCCTGTGATGATATTATATCTTACTACATCATTGTCCGTGATTATATAAACAGTTGAATTTGCTGCATCCTTTACGATTTTCTTTATATTGTCTACACCTTCCGTGATAATGCAATGTGTCTTTAATGTTGATGGGAAGTCCGATGACACCGACATAACATAAATATTGCCATTTTCATTGGCATAAAAATATGCTGTTGGTGTATATTTAGTGACACTATCATAAGGCAATTTGCAGTAAAGGTTTTGGTTCTTACTATCACGTACAAGTCCAGTATATCCAGTGCCTACAGTAGCCCCTCTATATTCCATTTCCCAAGTATTATAATTGTAATAATGGTTATACTTTACCAGTGATCCGTCTTCTTCTACAGATGGATCTTTAGTCATATACTGATAAAAGCCATTCGTTTTTAGATAATTCCAAGAGAAATCCCCGGTAGATTGCCCACCGCTACTTTCAAAATTTCTCCACCAACTATAAACATCCGTTGGGGTTTGTTTTCCCCATGCTGTAATGGCATTTAGTCCCGTAGCATACTTAATACTGTATCCTTCTTGCCAAGTATACCCCAAAGTATAAATTGATGGATTGTTCACTATAGTAAATTCTTGATCTGTAAACTTACTTCTCACGGCTTCGGCAGAACCCATTGGTACAAATTTATTAAGAGCGTCATTTAGTGCGTATGCCCGATTACCTACTATAACATAATTTTCATTTGCAGTGTCCGACCAATCGTCATTCGAAGTATTGTTGTGTAATGACACACTTTCCCCAACATAGCTCTCTTCAAATTGACCAGAAACAGGATTCACCGGTATGACCTGTGATTCTAGCGTTAAGTAATGTGCATTTTTAGATTTTAAGCCACTTAATAAAGTCTCGTTTAACGCTAATCTGTTTACCTCCTTAGAAGCAAGATTTAAAAAATATGTGTCCCCACCTTCTGGGACATTGTTGAGTGCAGTTAATAAATCGCTTTCTTTGAATGTACACACATTTTTAGTTTTAATGGTATATTCTCTTGGATAGGAAGCATAGGCGTCATAACTACGACCAGAATAAAAACCCGCATCCCAATCGTTATAATCGGGTTGATAACCTTGTGTTGTAGCCTCATCTTCAATAATAGTTGAACCGGTTACATATTCTTCTTTTGACTCTATTTCATTCTCTACGTTGGAGTAATGCGTGTAATAGAGATAGTCCGTAACAAATTTATATGTTTTTGAGTAAGATTTATTTGCCCAAGTATCTGTATATTGAACGGTTAAATTTCTATAAGCTTCAAAATTTGTATACGATTTGTCTGTATCAAATACACCTCCACTATAGGTTGTTTCCGGAAAAGAGACACTATTAATCTTGTACCTTCCTGCATTTGATTTAAAAGAACCACTTTCGTTTAATGTTTCAGACGCGAGTAGCAAAAGTACATTTCTAGGACGGCTATAAGTATCACTATCCTCATCCCATCCTCTTACCCATACTGTAACTTTAAGATAGGTATCAAAAAAGACAGGGACTTCATCCTTGGTTCCGACCACTTCCGTTGGTGTCAGATAGTCCACCGATAAGTCCAATTGCTTACCCAACATCTTCGCTTTCAGTATTTCCACTTGATTTTTGAAATTGGTTAGTGCTGCTGTATCGTAATCATGGTAGACAATGAGATGTACTGGCTTTTTATTAGCGATATCCAAATTGACAGTAGGGGTAATGTTGATCATTTCTGTCATCTTATCTGCATCGGCCTTACTGTCTGTATTGCCGCGCTTGTAATCCACATCGGTGATAAATTTTGAAATCGTAGGTTGGCCAAAGCCTTCTTTGACTTCTACCTTGAACTGATACTTACCAACCTGATCCGTCAGCAAGGTCATTTGTGTGTAGTTGGCACCACTAAGGAGCATCCAATCGGTATCGGTAAAGTCGCCATCGTTGTCATCGTCGTAACGATACCAGTATTTATGCTGGGTGATGTAGTCTCCGTCCCGCGAATGAGAATTGTCATAGATGCTGATAACCGTCGTATTGTCATTAGTCACATCCCTGACATGCTTGCTGGATACCGTAAAATCCGCCACTGGCGCTACATCTTCCACAATGGTAATCGTCGTGGATGCACTGCCGGAATACCGCTTGTAGCCGCTGGAAATTTCCCCGCTGACATCGATACGGTAGCGGCCTTTCTTTTTAAAGAGCACGTCAAATTGGTCATTACCATCCGCTGCACCATCGACGCGCACCACATCACCCTGTCCATCGAGGGGTGTGATGGTCCAATCAAGACTCGATTCATCGACTGGAAAATAGCGCAAAGAATGGTCGTTCTCAACACGGATGGAAACCTTTCTATTTTCCTTTTGTGTACCTTCCACCGTGATTATCGGTACGAACTCAGCAGGGCGCACCCTGATCGTTGTCGTATCGGTATCTTTTCCCCCATTGGCATCTGTTACCGTCAACTCTGGGCTATAAGTAGCACTATCTAAATAGTAAATGTAGTCATTCTTCTTGCTACCCGTACTGGCTACGTAGCCACCGTTGGTTTTAAATTTATAATCCACCAGTTTGATACCTTCCGGATGATAGGATTCTCGACCGTTGATGTCAAAGACCTGTCCCTCCATGGCCACATAATCGTCATTTTTGTTCTGGTCCAGTTTCGCACTGATAATGGCCACAGGACCGGACGGCGCTGTGATTTCCTTTGCAAACGTCACTTCATGAATGGCGATTTCTTCATCTTGGCTTAAATCCGTTTTTACAATCAGTTTGAAATTCAGTTTGTTGCCATGAAGGACTGACGCCCTATTGGCCGCAGTCACCGTATAGGCTACTGCTGTTTCATTCAAGCTACTGATGGCTTTATACTCCGGCCCTTCTAAAACGAACCACTCACGCGAAATGATATTGCCCTTTTCAGTTACTGACGCATCTTTCAAAGTCACCGTTACAGGTGATTTGAAATAGAGGTCAGGCAGGATGATCGTCCCCTCTGTCACATCCTCATCTGCGGGGTCATGAATGGTGAAATCCGCTGCGAAGTCCGAGGCAGCGCAGATCTTAACCTTAGCCGGTGCATCACTGGCAAAAGCCACCTTATAGTTGGTCATGTCCGTATACTCACTGCTGGCTTTCAAAGATACCTCATCAGTGCCATCTGTGAGGTCCAGATTCTTCACCGCGATGGTTTTCGTGAAATAGCCCATCAAGTCACCCGCTAAGTTTTTATTCACCTTCACAGGATTGCTAAAGACATTCACCGTCTGGCCATCCGATTTGATGTCAACGTTTGTAATGTTGAGGCCATTGCTATAAGGTAGCGACGTTTTCCCGTCGTCAATAGTCGTATGAACCCAGTAACCAATCGTCACAGTTTCCTGATCCGGTTCAATAAAATAGACACTCTTGTCTGGCGCGATAGACACGCTTGCTTTTAGCGTCATATCTTGAGTCCTGAAAGTGTCGTAATATTGTCGGTTTGTACCGTGAATTAATTTAAATTGTCCATGAGCACCGAGAGAAGGGTATTGCATCATGACCATTTTACTCTGGGCTGTTTGAACGGTGGCATTACCGATATAAGCATTTGTAACATCCGAATAGCTCGGAAAGCCACTGAGTTTCAAGAGACTAAAAGCCGTATAATTTTTAAGTTCATATACGCCGTCGGTTTCATCATCATTGAGGAGTGGTGTGTTCATCAACTGATAGATCTGGCCGTAATGCGCATCATCATTAAACTCTGCCCACGAGCCCGGCGCCTCAGAACTGGTCTTATAAGTCCTACTCTCCGCAGGGGTCCCAGACTTGAAATCTGCTGGATAGAAGTCGTTGGTAATGATGGTTCCGTCAGCGGCATAGCCTAAATAGCGGTACTCTTTCTCTTTATAAGGGTCACCATTCTCATCTACGGCATCTACCATTTCTACCGAGCCATGGCCCATTTGATCCTGCTCAATGATAGACAGGTCTTCATAGGCGACTACCTTGTATTTTTTGTAGACGTGAGGGTTAAGAAGTCTCTTTCTATCATCCGCCCTTATGCTTTCGTTCTTATATACATCCAAGTAATATAAAATCTCTTCCATGCTGATATCAGTTTCTCTATAAAGTTCTACCTTATCCCACAAATCAGCGTTCCGTCCCTGATATGATAATGCATCATCTATTGTCTGTTTGAAGCTTAGCATCTCTTCTTCGGTATATGTACTTTCTATTTCACTCTTATAGGTGCTGTATATATCACTACTTACCGCAAAGGAAGGGCGACTAAAATAGTCGCCATATCCCATAGCCAAACATAAGATCAAAACCCACGCAAGGCACCGTCTCATTTTTTCCATTATCGCCACCCCTATTTCATATAACTATACTCTAGGTAATTATGTACTCCTTCAGAGCGCACGTCTTCTTTGTAAAAAGTCTTTTCATTAATTTTAAACAAGCTGTTCTTACTATAATTTGGGTATTCATGTGTTTTCGAATAGCGATAATCACTCACTGATTGTTCGAACAAGGCTTCTGCTGTATCGCTATCCAACACCTTCAAAGCATCATAATAGGCATGTAGGATATCTTCTTCCATGTCAATGTAAATATCACTCCAAGCAAACAATCCTTCTACACCTTGAGATTCTAAAAGTTTATCTTCAATCCGGCGTACTGCATACAAATTATTTACCACCACTTCCCGATCAAAGCTATAAGTCACGCCATCGATTCCTTGATTCATTGAGAAGTCATCGTGGCGCTTGTAGCCAATCTTAAACATATAGTTATTCTGTCTCAGCGCCTCCCAGCTCTCACCGTACATCACGTACATACCGGTACCACCACCTTTGATACCAATCATCATGTCATGCTCCTCGGCATGGGCCGCTAGGACTCGCGCTACATCCAATATTTTCACTAAGGCTTCTTCCAAACCTACTTCATTCGCCTTTGCAACGTGAATTTCACCATTCTCCATATAACATCCACTAGAATAGATGCGATCATCATTAAACTGGCTTTCAAATTCTTCTATCGAGATGGGTTGAAGCATATCAGCAGCCATAGCGTTCTCAATCATTTGATCTACAACATTCTTTTCTACAACCGGGGCAACCGTTAAATTACTTTCCCCTTGCTCTGATTCTACCTTAATCGTTTCTTTCAAAGTATCGTAAGTCGATAAGGCTTTCCTGACATCATCCGTACCAACCTCGGCACCTTTATCTGTAACCGCGTATAAATTGTAGTCTTTCACAAAAGACAATACTTCATCTTCCGTATAAATCTTACTCTCTATTCTATGTTCAGCTTGCGCCTTGTTAACCAACAATTCCGCCAAGTCATATTGCGTTAAACCGCCAGCAAAAGTCGTCATAAGTAATGTGCTTGATAATAGTAGTGTTGATGTTAGTTTTTTCATTAGTTCGTCCCCCGTATAGTTCCTTTGTATTTATCATCAGAATTCTCTATTACTATTATAGCATACATTTTTTACCATTTCAGTATTCTTTTATTCGCATTACAAATTCAAGCCCATTAAACGAAAAGTAACATTCTATTTTCACCATAAAACTTATAAAACAAAAAAACACCAGTCCAACTGGTGTTTTAAGTCAATCTATTATAATTGAACGGTTCTGTCTTTGTATACAATCGCCTTGATCAATTTTGGTTTTTCTACATGAGTAGCTGAAATGGTAATCGCATCGTCAAGCATGACTTTTGCATCAGCAACCTTGTCTTCCATATCCGTATAGAGTACGGCAATGGTATCACCTTTGTTAACCACATCGCCGATTTTCTTCTTGAGCAGGATGCCTGCCGATAAATCGATTGGTGATGTGATTTCTTTACGACCAGCACCTAGA
>JAFGTX010000380.1 GCA_016938815.1 Clostridia bacterium
GTATTATCGATCAAGGCAGATTCATCAAATATGTACCCACCTAAAGTGTATTCTACACCACCTACACTAATTGTTTCATCGACACTGGAAATTTCGGACTTTGTCGTCGTTTCACTTAAAGCCTCATCCTTTTCGAGGGTCACATCATAGCTTACCGTACGCTCCAAAGTCGTATTGGCTTCCGTATTGAAAAGTTCATAGGTATAAGAAGCCTTATAACTGTCCTTATCCGTCGGAATCGTTGGAACCTTCACCGTACCCGAAAGCTCGATGGGTTCTCCTGAGATGAAAAGCACCTCAGAATATTCATAGGTATTGGCATCCATAGTCGGATCTCCCACAACGCTACCATCCATCGAAGCGACTACCGCAAAAGATGAAGTGGTTAGGGCTGCAAACAGCCCTAAGACCCATATCATTTTTTTCATCATCGTTAACATAGCTACCACCTAATCCTCTTCGATAAATACAACATACGCCTGCTCTTTGATACGCATAATGTAAAGCTGGTTACCCGGTTTCACATCTTTATAGGTTGCTTCATGATCATTTTTAATGAAAATCGTGTAGACCTCTTCATATTCGAAATAAGTATCTACCGTGTTGACCGTCCATTCACCCAAATCGCCGGTCCAGTCGTTGGAATCTGTCATCTTGATACGATTCCAATAATCATCCACTTCTTCAACGATACCTCTGGTGAAGATAAAGCTTTCAGTAACCTCATTGATCTCTCCTGCAATCTGAGAGTCCTTGGTCACGTTGTCATCGATGTTCTGACCGTCTATGAGGCCTTTGAAGCGGATGTTCATCTGAATGACTTCATCATCCTCATTCTCTACGACAAAAGCGTAGTAACGCTTGTCATCTAAGCCTTTGGAATTCTTGTCCTCGTTTTCGCTTGCGCCATAAGAACCGTTGAAGAGTTGATTTGGCGTAAGGGTTTTCGGATTCTGATAGTTTGTAACATCGGTAATGATGGTATCCGTTGTCGTATAGAATCGGTCAGAAACCTCATCCTCTACGTCATCAAACATATTGTTGGTTACACCAGCATAATTTTTCAAAGAGAAATAATTTGGTCCCGTATATTCAATGTTACCAACATAAACATTACTGAAGATATCATCCCGTGCCGTTACAATCTTGATGACATTGGCCTGGTTGATACCGGAAGCGTATTCCGCCACCACAACGACCTTGTCTTTGACGCCTAGGGTCTGTTGACCGACCAGTTTACCATCCTTAAGGATGATGGTGCCCTCTGTCATGGCAACGTTCATTTTATTATTCATCTCAAAACTCGAAATCGGTTTATCCAGACGTTTGATGCTATCGCTGGTCACCAATTCACCGTTGGTCTTGATGGCTAATTTCGTACCTTGTTCCACGCCGTAATGGTCTTCGACCACGACGTAAACTGTGTTGTTTTTGTAGTTTCGAAGCAGTTTATTGACAGGTACCGCCGTATTGCCTGCGAAAATCTCCATGGCAGCATCCATCTTGATTTCCTTGGTATAGTCGTCAAGCACCGTCCAAGAATCGTTTTTCAGGTACATGGCACGATTCAGGGTAATCATACCCGTCGCTTCATTAACTTCAGCCAGTTGGCCCTTGTAAACATGCTTCACAAGACGCTCTATGCCTTCCACTTCGACCCGACTCACCTTGTCCGTATAGATGGTGTCAAAATACAACTTCACCTTATCCCCTTCTTTTAGGGCTCTGAAATTGATGGTATTGCCACCTTTGATGACTGCTACGTCATCGTCAATTTTATATTGGTACATCTCTCCGGAATTCAACTTAACGAGAACCCCGTCGTTGAATAACTGGAAGACTTCACCCATTCTAATCTTACCTTCTTCCGGGATATAAGCCGGATTATCGGTAAATGTCTCCGAATCCACATCGACGATATAGCCCTTATTAATAAGAAGCTTGACATCCTGACCGGAAATCAAATCTTCCAAAGTGCCATATCGGCTATTGATGGTTACGGATGTCCAATCTGCAACTGGAAACTCTCTGATGATATCATCATAGCCGAATATCGTCAATCGTTTTTCGCCCGTCACCGTATCCGTTATCACATAGCGAACGGTACCCGAAACCTTATAGCTGTCAAAGGCCTGAGCATTGATGTAGATAACGTTTTTCGTGCCAGAGACCACATATTGAATTTGGTCGCCGATTTCAAGGCCTGCAATCCCACCAATAGCCTTATCCTTGAAGACCACCACATCATTTTTGATGCCGGTGTACAGGTCTGTATCCACCGTAATATCGAAAATCTCACCATCGAAATTCATGACACGAACACGGGTTGTCTCGACATTTTGTCCACCAATCCATCGCTGAGTAGTGATGATGTCATGGATGGTACCGAAATAAGTAATGGTATCTTTTTTCGTTTCATCCACATTGGTCAATTTTTCAATCAGGGCATCGGTCGTCACCGCATTGGCGTAAATGACCTCCCCATTTCTGACCAGATATTCGATTTCATCGCCAATAGCAAGGGCTCTGGCATCAGAAACCGCATTCTTGTAAACGACCATGTTGCGCTTCTGCGAGGTCGTCTTGTTATCCGTCATACGCAGTCCCGTCAGCGTGCCATCCACGTTTTGAACGTAAATCGTCTTCTGGGAGATATTCTCACCATTTTCGATGACATTGGTGCCATCTACAGCTGTTACAAGACCATAATACTCTGTAATGCCAAGATTACCATAAACCTGCTTGCTGGCTTCTGCCAAAATCGAAGCCGCTTCGCCTCTGGAAACGGTACCTTTTGGTCTGAAATTACCATCATTACCCGCCGACATAATTTGCGTCGTCATCAGCGATTCTATAATACTACGGTAAAGTGGCGTCACTTCACCCCAGTCGTTAAATCCAAAAATATTACTTTGATCTCCATAAGTGGGGGTAAGACCGATGGTTCGTGCAATCCACGCACCAAATACTTCTCTCGAAACAGGAGACGTTAAATTGCGTTCCTCATCGTTGGTTAAAATATTAAGAGTGTTGGCCTCTGCCAAATACTCTTCATTAAAGAGACCGGTCACCGCTTGAACCGACATGCCCGCTGAATTATCAAGAACACGCTGCTGAACGACAGCTTCCCTGCCAGCCAGCCTTACAAGAAGCTGCAAAGCTTCATAGCCTGTAATCGCCTCTTCCGGCCTAAAGTACATGTCACCCTGTTTTTTGACCACCCCTAAGGCGGACATCCGCGTCACGTCCTCTAGATAGGTACTGCCCTCCAAATCGTTGAAATAACTATTTACCAGTAACTCATAACCCTTAAGGTAACCCGGTATGATGTTGGCTGTGGTTCTATCCAGCCCCGCGCCGCTGAATTCCGGCACCGGCATATCGCTTGTAATGGACGCACCGTAGCTCGTGGCTTGTACACTCGTGATGAGCATAAAGACAATCAGTAGCATAGATAATCTTCGTTTCATAGATTTCATCTCCTTATCGCTCGTACAGGACAACGAAGCTGCCCGGTTTGTTCGTTCTTACAGTCACCAAGTTTCTATCTCGATCGACCGTTGCCGACATCAATTCCCATTTATTCAGAACTTTATCGAATCGGTACATTTGCAAGCCCGCTTCTTCCTCCTCCGAAAGATAGGTATCGTCGTAAGCGAGTTGTATATCCATGGAAGCAGAGAAGTTCTCTACCGTTACCGTATCCTCATTGTTCATGGCCTCGACATCCAAGGTAAAGATCTTGGTCGCTGTCTTCTTGCCCCGAGGCAGACTCAACTTAAGCATGCTGTTATAAGCATTGCCCGCTGTCGACGTCATCACACGTCCATAGGCCTTGTCGTAAAAGCTCAATTCTCTGAACTCAGCCGTATTAAGCCCCACAGGGATAAACTGAAGTTTGGAATCGATGTAATCGACAAAGATCAGGGTTTGACTCTCTGTGACCAATTCTTCCGGCACATTGATGATCCGCGTCTCCGGATCGCCCTCTTCAATGCCGTTCAAATTGATGGTCACTTCTCTACCTGAAACTTTTTCACTCAGGTTGATAACAGAAGTACTGCCATCTGAATCATAGACATAATCCTTTCCTAATGGCACACCCAGTTCACCGTCAATATCTTCCGGTCCCAAATCAACCACATCTTCCAGTTGGGTGTAGTTGAGCGTCGCGAAATTTGACCACTCTGAAACACCAAACTTGTTGACTGCCTTGAGTGCAAAAAAGAGCACATCGTTTGGCCGCCTGTTCTCAAAGCCTGGAATACGGTTTATCTTATAAGATTCAAGGGTGGTTGTCCCCAAGTATTTCATATCTTGTCTGTCATTTTTAGTGATTTCACTCGTCGATTTTGAGCCCAGGTAATAGTAGACTTCGTAATACTCCATACCATCTGACGTATAATCATAGAGCTGAATGAAACGGTCATCGACCACACGCGCCTTGAGGTTTGCCGGTCTCGAAGGCACTGGTTCACTGAATTCTATATCTGCATTATCCTCTGAAATACCACCATCCGCATTCAGCACGGTAATATTGAAGGTATCCTCTTTTGTAATTTCCGGTGTGGTCACAATAAGCGTGTTTTCATCTACGAATTCAACACTGGTAGCCTCATAGCCATCCGTCAATTGAATGTAAGAGTCGTCGCTGAAAAGCCCCACTAAATCGCCATCCGGCTTTTCTGTGTACGTGGTTCTCGTACTGCCGAAGAAGACGCGGGCGCCTGTTGCAAATCCCGTACCGGTCACCATGATACGCTCGCCACCTTCAACAGATACGACGCTCATGGATGATTCGCCGTCTTCGGTAAGTATTTCACCGCTGACGGTTGGAAATGACACAATGGTCAATGCATTTGCCAAACTGCCCGTACCAAAGTCTTCGTTGATGACCTGCACCGTTTTCTCGCCAAGACTCATCCCGGTCGGTGTTGTAATCGTCAACGTCGTACCCTCATTGCTGATCACACCATCGGTAATTGGTACACCACCACTGGTGCCGATGATGACAAGGGCGTTGGTTCTAAAATCCTTACCTGTAATAACGACGGTATTGCCGCCGAAAACACTGGTTTCAGTAGGATCGATACTTGTGATTGTCGGACCACTAAGTGGCTTTCTGTAAATAAAGTAATATGGCGTCGGACTGGTTGCGCCCGACGGAATAACCAAATCTTTTAACGTCGTCGAGTTGGCCATACCCGCGTCGGTATTCTCAATCACGATTGGATAACGCTGATCGATGTCAGCCGTCGTGCCTGCTGGCACCGTCAAAATTAAAACATCATAGGTTACTTCGTCGATTACCCGTGTCGTCTCTTCCTTAATTTCCGCTTGTTTGGTACCAATATAAGCGACGACATCATCCCTGAAGTCAAGACCGACTACTTCAATCTCGATGCCACCCTGAATGGAGGCTTGAACCTGATAGTAGGTGCCATCCACAGAAGATGTATAAGGGTTAACTTCCAAGATTTTCGGCTCACTGTCCGGATTGGTATAGGTGAAGGTCACCGTCGCCTGACCGCCATCGTTGTTGGTCACCGTAAGTGGTACCGGATCAATCGTATAATAAGAAGGCGAAATCACCGTGAGGCGCGTTCCCGAAACATACTCGACGTCCGGTGCATAGCCCCGTTCGACAAAGAGACGTCTGTCTTCTATCGAAACCTTGATATATTCGTATATTTTACCATTCCAAATGGAAAGGTCGTCCACATCATAACCGTGTGGGTGATAATATTCATAAGTGCCTGCGCTCACTTCATTACGCAGCATTTCCATTGGAAGATAAACCGCGCTGTCATCATAGTTGTTGAAGGTACGTTTGTATACCTTACCATTTTCAATAACTTGAAGCTCTAGGGTGTCTACGTCGGCATCGTAAATCGCCGTCAAATCACCGAGTAAGGACACCTCTGCATGTCCGCCGTTAATCAAACCATCATTGGTTTCTCCAACTGCGACTTCCAAGTTGTCGATATCTCCAAATCGCACATTGGCCTCTAAATTCGTCAGTGTCACAATGCTGTCTGGGTCGTTATCCGCGTAACCCAGTAATTCCGAGCGATAGAAATCTGTACCGTAAATGTCCTTGTACTCCTGACCGGTTCGGTTACCTTTATTAGGACTCACTTCGGTAATCGTCGGCGTTGATGAGGTATAGGTGTAAACGACGACATTGGATACCCCTTGGTCGTTGTTCACCACATAAATCGGCACGCTACCGGCATCGTGTTCCGGCGCAATAACCTTGATGTAACCTTTTTTATATTCTACGATTTTCGCTTGCTTTTCCCCGAAAAATACCGTCGGTAAAATAGGCGACTCCTTGTAATAATCAAACAAAGGGTGTTCAAAGGCCACATCCCAAACTGCATTGGGATCGACCGAATCAGAGAGCAGGTCATCCCACTCGCCGTTTCTGTAGAGGTCAGTGAAGGTATCATCTGGGTAATTGTAGCCCTCCAGTTCGTTGACATCCTCATAAGGCTCAAAATATCTGAAGTCATAACCCAAAATCTGAACCGTCTCGCCACCATTGGCCGAACCGTCTTCCAAGATAATCTGATCGATTCTTGGATCACTCACTGCCACGACATAGGTGAAACCATCGACCATGTAATCGCTACCGCCGTCCTGATTCAGTACGACGACCGGTACAGCGAGCTCATCGATACCGAAGTCGCCCTGAAGGTCCTTGATACATGCCGGTACCTTAACCGTAACGTAGTCGCCTTCAATGCTGACATAAGTGTCTGCTGCTGGTACAAGTACCGAGTCGATATAGACTTCCATATCATCCTCGAACTCACTTCCAGTAATTTTAATGACATAGCCGCCATCGGTGGAACCTTTATTCGGTGTGATTTCGGAAATAACCGGATGGGAACTGGATTGCGTGATATAGTAAAAACCATCGTCGTCTTCCATGGAATCATTTCTAGTGTCCGGGTTGATGATTTCTAAATCTTTATAGCCCGTACCTGTTGTTAATAGCGGTACCGTAAAAGTCAACTGATTGGCATTAATGACGGTAGTATGATCACCCTTGATACGGTTATTGTTCAAATCTCTTGTATAAGGTGTAATCATCGTATATTCAATGCCGTCTATTACGAGCTTCGTCGGATCGGAACCCGTTTCCGGCGTTATGGTCACATCCACATCCGCTTTATTCTCCTGATTGGCTTTAAAATCAGAACCATCTAGAGTTATGAAATAAGTCAAATCACTGTTGTTGGTGAAGACCAAATTACCATCGATGCGTTTCTTGAGCACATAATAGAAATTGTCTCCCAAAATTTGCCGCGTGAAAACAACGCTATTCACATAGTCTGAAATCGCCGGTACGGTATCGCCCTCTTCATTGAGGGTTGTACGCAATATATTGTTGTCCAGCGTACCTGTAAAGGAATACGCCGTACCATCCATTGTAAAACTGAGTATGGTTTCACCTGGCGAGCTACCACCTGTCGGTCCAGTAATCGTCAGCAGCGCGGTAAGTTCTTCCGTGTCATCTGTCGCAGGTCTATGGGCATAATAAGTGCCTGTCGTTGTCGTAATCGGCTCGTAAGTGAAAAAGAAAGTATCGTCATTGCGATCGGTAATCATCGGATTACCATCAGCGTCATTGCCCATGTAGAATAGGGCTTCGTCAGCATCCGGAACCGGCAGTGTCTGGATAATTGTTGCGTTATTTTTAAACGGCGACCAAATGGCGCTATCCGAAAGGTAAGTCAAAAGTGGATAGTCGCTGTCTGGTGACGAATAACTTTGAAATTCGATATTGCCGTCTGTATCCTTGTTATAATCGTTAACATCGACACCATCTAAAAGCGCACGGGTACCGATTAATCTCAAACCATTGACACCATCCGTATCGCTTACTGAGGTATCGGGTTGCAGATAATTGTCACCGTTAACGACAACCAGGGTGCCTGACGTACCCTTTGTCGGTGTAAAGTTAGTGATCTCTGGATCGTTGTTGAAAGATTTGACGTAAGAAAAATCTCTGACATCCATACCACCACTAGGATTGATGACTTGAATCTGAGTCAAACCCTCACGGCCAGGAGGCGCTGTAAAGGTCACCACATATTTGGTACCTAAAGCGTCGAGTTCTCGTGTAAATGTAGTGATTTCCTCACCATCAAGATAGAGCTTCATGCCCTCTTGAAAGTTGCTACCAACGATTTCTACCGTTTCCCCGCCAGATACCGTCACAATATTGGGATCGACCGACTCAATCAATGGATTATCCGTTGTTTCAATGAATTCAAAACTATCTAATAAGGTTGTAATCCCGCCAAATGAAGTACTGCCTCGGGTCGGATTCACGACTTGAATCTGTTTGATACCGATGTCTCCAATAGGATTCTGGTCACTCACATTCGGAATACGAATGATGATTTTGGTACCAACGTCGTTGCCGTCTGTACCATCAACCACTTTATTGTCATCGTCTAAAATGGTCATTTCCATTTGGATGGGATTGCCACTATGGGTCAAAACCGTCGCCGTATCATCTTCATCGTATTTAAAACGAATCTCATCATCCGGCGCAGCCGTTGAAAGCGCAGGAAAGAAACCCAACTGATATTTATTGAAATCGATGTTGCCCTTTTCCTTCTTGAATAAAATCGTTGGCTTTCTGGTAATAACGACGTTATTTTCTACCACACGCTCCACTAGGAAGTTGCTTCCCTTGATTGTAAATAACGTCTCTTCTTTCAATTGATATTCTGATCCGGATTGAATGGCTTGAATGGTTTCCGGTATAATCTCTGTAATTTCTGGAATCAGCGTACTTGGCAAGAAGGTATACCCATCTTCCCGTGTTGCAGTTTGCTTGAATACATACTCCTTGCCTGAGGCAATCTCTTCAATCGTCGTAATGATTTCCACCTGAACGTCTTTTACCGGATCCGTCTCCGCATCCGTAATGACCCCTGTTGTCACTGGTAAATGGTCCTTAGCAACGGTACCCGTCGCATAGTCACTTGTATCAAACGTCGCCAATTTACCGATTTGCACCTTAAACATTCTCTTAACATGAACCGGTTCATTGGTCGTACCATAAGTACCATCCAAATATACTGCTGTCAATTCCGTATTGGAAGCGGCCGTTGAATAACTTTGTATGTTATTAGCTACCGTAAGACCCGGTAAGTCGATTTCTAAAATGTTGCTCCCAATAATCGTCGTCAAACCGCCTAAGTCTGGACCTTCTTCCGGATTCATGCTGACGATTTCCGGACGGAACTGACTCTCTACAATCGTGTATTCATCCGGCACATCTGGATCTGTCGGTAAATCCTTTGGTTTGAATACTGTTTGCTCTGCAATGACCTGATCGTCCGCTTCATTGACCAGCACGACATAGTAAGTTCCGATGTCGAAATTATCTTCTCCCGCTACCCTAGAAGGTACCGTAACAGTCAATTTATCTTGGGTCGTACCATCGATATCAAGAGATAAGGCTACAAAATCCGCTCTATTCATATTGTTGAAATCATCGCCGCCAGCTAAGTCCTTCAAAAAATAGGCATTATAATTTTTGGTGTTGTTAAAGTCATCCGCTGTAAAGTACACCGTATCGCCATGGGCACCCATGTTTGGGAACATTTCTGGATCTGTTAGACCCACGACATCTACCAAACGAAAGGCATCGTCATACTGATAAATGACACTGATACCCGTCGTACCACTGGTTGTCTCCCTCGTAAAGACGAGATCCTGATAACCACCACTGCCACCTGGTGGCGTCGGATTGAGAATGGTTAATTCTGTTGCTGTATTAGCCGCATAATCATCATAAAAAGATGTTTTTTGAATCTTACCGTATTTAGCGATAACCGCAGGACTCGGATCTGACGCATCATCCCTGATCTGGTCAAGGTTGGTACCGGTCAGCACCAAATCATCCGGTGTGGTCTTTCCATAATTGATGGTCTTATTGTTTGTACTGGATACGGTTGGAAATGTCTCCAACTCCAAATCGATATGGATCGTATCGATGTAGACTTGGCCATTGAAGTCCGACGTTTCGTCTTTGGTGAGGTCGATAAGGATTAAAGCATCCGTATCAATGGTCCGTGTTGACGGTTCGTATGGCCGTCCAGATAAATCTTCAATCGTAACATCCACGCCCAGAAGTTCTGTACCCCGAATCTCAATAAATCCAGATTCGATTTCAAAGCCATTGTGTACCGTATTGTATTTAACGCTGGTGACGGTTGTCGCAGCGAAAGAAATCCCTTCTAAAGGAATACTTGCAACCAGCAATATCAAAGACAGTAAGCATATTAAACTCTTTTTGATTATCATTCTATTCATAACGGCACCTCACCAAATTATTTCGACCTATTCCCCTCTATCATTATTATCGGTTAATTCATTGATAAATCTTATTACAGTTTCATGTCATTTTATTACAAAACCATTGCATCGCAATAGGTTTCATCTTCTTAATTATAGTAAAATTTTAACGCTGTCACAACTCATTATGACTTTAAAATATGGGGCTTCTTTGCAACGAAAAAAATAGGTGTAGTCTGGGCGACTACACCTTAAGGTTCGGGGCGTAGGAGAAAACTCTCCTACTTAATCAAATTATGTTTGGGTTGCCTTATTCTTAAGACACTTTTATCCTATCAAACACATATGTATTTCATGTGTCCACTATGTTACAAATGATGTGATAAAAATTTTTTGAAATTTTTTCCAATAAAAAAAAGGATATCTTTACCAAACGTAGAATGTTAATTATGGGAATGGGTTTTTAATATATATAACTATTAGGGGTATAAACTAGGGGTATTATTTTCAAATTATAACAAAAGGGGAAACTATAATGAAAAAACACAATATGACAAACACATTCAATCCAGAACAGGAATCAACTTTAATGAGAGAGGGTATGGACATCATGCAATGCAGCCTCTGCGAATCCACGGCGTCACTCAAACCATTTGGCAATGCCTTTATCTGTGAAACATGTATTGCCTACGTAAAAAAAGCTCAAAACGATTAAACACATTTAATTTAGCAACGCAGACCCAATCCACAATAAAAAGCTCTCCGTGTAAACCACAGAGAGCTTTTTCAGTGTATCTAGTGAATCTTAAACTTACTGACAGAGCGGCTAAGCTCTTCAGCCAATTCAGAAAGACTGCGGCTAGCAGTAACGATTTGATCCATGGAAGTGGATTGTTGGGTAACTGCAGCAGAAGCTTCTTCGGTACTGGCCGCATTTTCTTCCGCAATCGCCGACAGATTCTGAATGGTATCCAAAATTTCTGTTTTCTTCTGTTCCATATTCTTTTCAGAGACATTCAGATTTTCGATGGCTTCAACCGATTGCTCCACGGCCTTGAAGATCTCTTTGTACTTATCCTCGGTCTCCTTAACGCTTTGAACTTGTTCCTTAATGATTTCACTAACCCGGTGGATGGTTTCCACAGCCAAATTAGAGGATTCAATCAATTCTTGAACAATACCATCAATCTCTTTGGTCGAGTTGGTAGATTGCTCCGCCAATTTACGGATCTCATCAGCGACGACCGCAAAACCTCTGCCGGCATCTCCCGCTCTAGCCGCCTCAATAGCCGCATTCAGAGCCAATAAATTGGTCTGGTCTGCTATAGACGCAATCACATTACTTGCTTCACCGATTTTAGAACTAGAGTCATTGGTCTTCTGAATGACCTCAAATATATCTGTTGCCGCTGTATTGGTTTCGGACGTCTTCACTGTTAACTCGTTTACAATCTCTAAACCGTCTTTCACCAAAGCTACCATGGCACTGGATGCACCGTTTAAGCGCTCCATGTCCTCTTTATTATTCTCGATTAAATGGCCCAACTCATAAGTCTTTTCAGCGCCTTTTTCTGTACTTTGGGCTTGGTCGGTAGCGCCATCCGCAATTTCTTCAATGGTTTTCGCAACTTCGTTTGAAGTATGAGAAACTTCATCTGCAGTCGCATTCATCTCTTCACTGGCGGAAGCCACATGGTGAGCCGACTCGATAATCTCTCTGACCAATTCCCTAAAGTTCACCGTCATCTCACCGAAAGCCTTGGATAAATCCCCAATTTCGTCTTGTCTCTTCAACTCACTTTGAGGAACATCCACTGAAAAGTCCCCACGACCGATGACTTTTGCAAACTCTGTTGCCGTCTTGATTGGTGCAAGTGTCATTCTGATGCTATAGAAAATGATGCCTGCCAGCAAAACCGCACCTAAAACAAAAATTATCGAAAGCACTCTTGTGAAAGCATGTAGCGGTCCAAAAATCTCATCAAAATTGACAAGCTGAATGACGCCCCATCCATTGATTGCCATCGACTGATAGGCAACCAAGTATTTCTCGCCATTATAAGTCATGGTCTCAATGCCATTATTTCCAGCCAATACATCCTCTCCATAAAGAGCAAGTTCTTTCATATCACTGATATTAACACCATCATCAATTAGAGTCTGGTCTTCTGCATAAATCAGCGCCCCATCCTTTCCAATCAGAAAGTTGGTACCCAGTGTACCGATTTTATACTGTTCCATAATACCTGGAATCGTTGCTAGGGAAACATCGGCTGCTAAAAAGCCTTCTACTTTTCCATTGATTCTAAGCGCTGTTATTGCAGATACCACCGTGTTCCCAGTTGAAACGTCAACATATGGGGATGTAAATGCCACACCATCCGTGCTCATCGCCAACTGATACCAAGGTCTGGATTCTGGTTCATAACCCGGATCTGATGTAAAATGGGCGCTGTCCACAAAAAACTTCGCCTTGTTGTTCGCAATCCATACCGCCATCAACTTGTCATAGGAATGCATGTATTCTTCCAGCATTTTGTCTACAACCTTGTAATAGCGATGTGTTTTAATATCTTGATACGTCCTGACTTCTGTCAAATAGGTCGCAATATTATCGTCAAGCGCCGCCTGTCTAGCAACTTGACCCGTAATCGCAAAAGTCTCTGAAATCTGAGATACTGCCAAATCAGTTTGCAACCTGATATCATTTTCAACAGCGGCGGTCAATTCCTTTTTCGTACCCGAATAAACATACCAACCAATTCCAGAAAACATAACAACAATGGCCAGTAAAACAACCGCCGTCAGCTTCATCGCAATAGATTTTTTCATTTCTACCCCTCCCTAGATTACATATCGTTCATAAAAGATTTCTACCCCAAATTATGTTGACCTTAACATTTTTATATGTATAGATTTAAAAACAAAACACCCCCCTATAACACGGAGGGTGTTTCGCGCCTCTGTCTCAACTTACGACAGATTTCTTACAAATTTTCTGCTCTTCAAAATACGACCTGGTGCGACGGAAATCTCATCAATCCCCCATAAAATCAGCTTTTCGATCATGCGAGTATCCGCCGCCGCGTTACCACACATGCCGACCCACTTGCCTTTCCTCTTAGCCGTGGTCACTACCCGCTCTATGAGTGCCAACACCGCTGGGTGCATATAGTCGTAAAGGGAAGCGATTTTGCTGTTTTGACGGTCCACCGCCAAGGTATACTGGGTCAAATCATTGGTCCCGATGCTAAAAAAATCCACGTGTTCTGCAAAGTCCTCCACCAAAATAGCAGCTGATGGGATTTCTACCATAATACCTAGAGGTACGTCATGGCTGTAAACAATCTGTGCCTTTGCCAAGTCCGATCTCACTTCGTCAACAAAGGATTTTGCCTTTACAAACTCTTCTACTGAAGCAATCATAGGGAACATAATCTTGGCCTTGCCATGAACCGCTGCCCGAAGAATGGCTCTAATCTGGGTCTTAAAGATTTCTGGTTCTTCCAAACAATATCGGATGGCCCTGTAACCTAGGAAAGGATTGGCTTCCTCACCCATGTCCAAATAGGCAACTTCCTTATCGCCACCGATATCCATGGTCCTAAAGATAATGGTCTTACCGGACATGCCTTCCAACACTTGTTTGTAAATCTCATACTGTTCCTCTTCTGCTGGTGCCTCTGTCCTATTCATGTAGATGAACTCTGTTCTAAAGAGGCCGACGCCTTCTGCGTCGTTTTCCAGAAGCGCTTTTAAATCTTCTGGACCTGCAATATTAGCGGCAATTTCTATTTTTTGTCCCGAACGCGTCATCGAGGGCAAACCTACATACTGCTTCAATTCTTCTTTTTCTTTTTGGAGTAAGTCCTGCTTTTCTCTGTACAGGGTGATTGTGTCGTGACTTGGATTGATCAGCCACTGACCACTAAGGGCATCCAGTACGATCTCATCGCCATGACCAAGCGCATCCAAAGCATTACCACAGCCTACCATCGCCGGTATGCCCAGAGATTGTGCCAGAATAGCCGTATGTGATGTTTCACCACCGGTTTTCATCAACATGCCTACCAGTCTCCCGTCTGGAATCCCTAGGGTATCTGATGGCGTAATCTCATCTGCAATCAGAATGACGGGACCAGCAAGTAGTACCTCCTCCTCATCGTCCGATTTTGCCCATATATTCAACAAACGTCTTTTGATATCCTTAATATCTAAGGCCCGCTGCTTCAAATAGGGATCGTCAATATTCTCGAACATAGCAATCGTTTCATCAAATACCTTTTCAACAGCCGAATCTACCGCAAAACACTCTTCTAAGATTGCACTACGAACGGAGTCTATGAATACCGGGTCTTGTAAAATCATCTGATGTGCCTGAAAGATTTGTGCCTCTTCTTCACCAATTGTATCTCTTGCCTTAGCCTCAAGGGCCGCGATTTCAAAAGCCGCTGTTTCAAGCAATGTCTCAAATGATGCCACCGCTCGCTCCGGGTCCCCCGTATGCTTTATGCCGATGGTCTCCTGTGTCTTGACCCATTGCAATCGGCCGATGGCAATGCCTTCCTGAACAATTTTACCAGCCACGCGCCCTCCTATTCTCCGAAGTTGGATTCAAACAAGGTGGTGATTGCATCCAGTGCATCTTGAGCATCCGGACCTTCCGCCTGTAATTCCAATTCCGAACCGCCAGTAGCACCAAGACTCAATATGCCAATAATACTCTTGCAGTCGATTATTTTATCCTTGAAGGCAATCTTGACCGTTGCAGCGAATTTGGTCGCCGTGTTGGTAATAAGACTCGCCGGTCTTGCATGTATACCGTTGCCTGCATTCACTGTCACCATTTTCTTAACCATAATAAACTCCTTTACACCCTTCTTATATCTTTTTCATATGCTCTAATAAATATGCTTCAGCCTTGACGTTCCATAGACCGCCACCTGCTTCTACCAAACGGGAGAGCTCCGCGTAAATCGGATCGCTCTTGCCAAGTTCCGCAATCTCATCTAAGGAAAGCAGTGGCATCTCCACCGTTGTATAAATCAATTTTTTTCCGCCTGTCAGGTTAGGCATGTTGACAATCGCATCCGCCGCTGAGTTGAGACCACCGATATGCGTTACCATAACTGCAGGGTTGATCAATTTTTTAGCGGTTTTATCTAGCGATTCAATCATATCGTCCGTGTTGCCACCTGTCGTCCCTACGATATGGGTTTGCTTGTAGTGCACGTTGTAATAGTTGAATTCGGCACTGAATGCTTCATCAATTGGACCTGCAAAGAAATTGAGGCAACCGTCAAATTTCAGGAGTTTGTCCCCAAGTTCCAACAGCGGTCTCACCGGCGCGTAGACGAATACGTCGTCGTAACCTTCACCATCCGTAAAAGCCATCAAGGCTTCATAATCATTGACAGCCGAACCGTCGATATAAACCAGTTCCACACCTTTTTCAGCAGCGACTTCCACCGGTAAAATAGCTTGCGCTCTAGCAAGTCGCTCTTCGCTGATATCCACTACCGCTAATTTCTTAGGTCTCTTTTCATTGTTGATGATGTAATCGATCGCACCAAGCCCCATTGGCCCAACGCCGGCTAAGATCGCCATATTGCCGCCGTGCTCAATGCCCATCTTATGTTGGTAAACGCCAAATTCTCTGTGGTACTGGGCGTTATAGGCACCGATGATACATGACATCGGCTCCGCCAAAGATGCGTTGAAATAGCCTTCTCCATCGTATTTCAGCAGACAGCCAAGTTCCATCACTTCATTAGGAATGACCGTATAAGTCATGTTACCACCAAAAAATTCATATGAGTAACCCGGTGAATCCGGCTTGCCTTGCCAATTTAAAGCGGGCTGAATCGCATATTTCTGACCTGGCTTGAAATGATCTGCCCATTTGCTACCGACTTTAATGATTTCACCCGCGAATTCATGACCTGTCACGATAGGGTTGGTTGAGATGTTGTTGGGTACACGTCTGTGTTTTTCCCCTAATTTTGCTGCCTTGTATGTCGACATACATAAACTGTTGGATACCACCGATGCTAAAATCTCATCGTCTCTAATTTCAGGCAATTCAAAGGTATCCATTGAGACCGTAAGTGGTCCGTGTAATCTAACGCCTTTTACTTCCATTTTTACTTTCCTCCTATATGTTTTCCAATTTAACTTGTTTGGTTAATCTATAAATCTTATCCAGATTTGGGGGTTGTGTCCCCTCCATGGTTACTTTCGCTGCCGATGTGCCTATGGCAAGTCGAATCATTTCCTCAAAAGGTAGCGCCTTATGAAGACCGTAGCAGATGGCCGCCAGCATGGCATCGCCTGCACCTACCGTGCCCTTTACCTCAACTTTTTGACCATGGGCCTTGATGACATCCTCTTCTCTAACAAAGAGTGCACCGTCACCACCTAAGGAAACGACCACCATTTCCGTGCCATTTTGCAAAAGGGACTTGGCGACTTCAATCACTTCTTGATCCGTTCTTAAAGGATGACCACAGAAGCCTTCTAATTCGTGAATATTGGGTTTGATGACCTTAGGTCCCGCTTGCACACCGAATTTTAATAAGTCACCATCTGCATCCAGCACCGCGGTCGCACCGATCGCCTGCGCGCGATGGATCAGGTCCTTGTAAACGGATTTGTCGACGCCCGGTGGCACACTACCCGTAAAAACGACGATGGACTGACTGGTCACAAAATTAAAGAGTTTCTTCTCGAATAGTTCCATCTGTTCTTCTGTCACCGGCGCACCCGAGGCATTGATATCCGTATAGGTCTTCGAAACAGGGTCCACGACCTTAATGTTCGTTCTCGTATCGCCTGCCGTTCTGACTTCCACCAAGCCGATCTTATTGTCACCCAATTGATCTCTGATATAATCACCTGTAGCACCGCCTAAAAAGGCCACCGTTTTGGTTCTGCCACCCAGCTCCTTGACCACTTTGGATACATTGATGCCTTTACCGGCCGCATCCAACCTAAAGTCCGAAATGCGGTTCACTTGATCGATTTGAAATTCATTGATCGTAATCGTCTTATCTACAGCAGGATTCATCGTTATCGTAATAATCATAATGCCTCCTATTTGATATTTGAAAATTGATTGTAAATCACTTCAGGATCCGATGTCTCAATCAGTTTTTCTAAAACGCTTTCATTGCCGATAGATTCCGCAATGTTGGCAAGAATCGTCATGTGCTCCTCACCCATAGCTGCGATACCGATTACCAGTTTCGCGATATTGCCACCGCCAAAGTCAACACCTTCGGGATATTGATTAATGACTAGGCCTGTATGTTTGACATACTTTTTCGTTTCATTGGTGCCGTGAGGGATAGCCACAAAAGAGCCAATATAAGTCGTCGTCACTTGTTCTCGTGCCAACATGCCTTGGATATAGGCTTCTTCAACATAACCACTTTCGACAAGACTTGCACCAGCACGCTTAATCGCCTCTTCTTTGCTGACCGGTGATAAACCGACATGAATCGCATCCAGCGTTAGTACCGCACTAGGCATCACCTCTGCTGATTCAAGAGATTCAACCCTAATGCTACTTTCAAATCGGTCCACCAATTGGTTCAGCGCCGGATCATTAAAGTAGTCTTTAATGGAAATGTGGAAGGCTCCTGCTTGTGTCTTTTTAGCTCGGTTTGTCAAATTTTCATGAGTGATGACGACATCAGCACTTGAAGGGATATTCTCGATCGCATAGTTATCCACTTTCACTTTAAGGCCTGCCGCTTTCAGACGCTTCAACAGGGTGGAAGCCCCCATCACGCTGGATCCCATACCGGCATCACAGGCAAATGCAATGTGTTTGACTTGTGATACATCTAATGTTGAAATATCTTTATTTGGAAGACTTTCTACGATACCCTTGCTCGCAGATTTCATCAATTGAATTTTCTCTTGTGACGCTTCTAGTGCACCTTCATCTTCTGATTTTGTGCCTTTAAGGATGACGGATGCCACTAGGAAACTCACGGTTGCTGCTACGATTACACCTGAAATAACCGCAAAGAAACCGCCCTTTGGTGTCATGGCAAGTAAGGCAAAAATAGATCCTGGCGATGGTGTTGCTACAAGACCAGCACCAAGGAAACCAAATGTCAAAACGCCACTCGCGCCACCTGCAATGACTGCAAGCAACAGCACTGGATTCATCAAAATATAGGGGAAATAGATTTCGTGAATACCCCCTAAAAAGTGAATGATAATCGCACCCGGTGCAGACTGTTTACTCATGCCTTTTCCAAATATAGAATAGGCCAATAACACACCAAGACCTGGTCCTGGATTGGTTTCAAGCAAAAAGAAAATGGATTTGCCAAGTTCAGCGGATTCCTTAATACCGATAGGCCCTAAAACACCGTGGTTGATGGCGTTGTTGAGGAATAGGATTTTGCCCGGTTCAATAAA
Source organism: Clostridia bacterium (assembly GCA_016938815.1). Classification (GTDB taxonomy): domain Bacteria; phylum Bacillota; class Clostridia; order Peptostreptococcales; family Acidaminobacteraceae; genus JAFGTX01. The sequence continues at coordinate 18,757 of JAFGTX010000380.1, forward strand.
AAGTGATGCCAGTGGCAAGAAGCCCATATCGACGATTTTCTGAACACCGGATTCCAAAACACCGTTCAGCATCAATACCAGCGGTCCAATACCTAAGAAAGCCACCAGGGCTAAAACCATACCCACAATACCTGCTGAGAAGTTATTCACTAACATCTCAAAGCCGCTTGGTATTCTTTCGTGGAAAAGCGCGTCCACTTTTTTAATGACATAGCCACCAAAAGGTCCCATAATCATAGCGCCGATGAACATCGGGATATCCGATCCGACAATCACACCCATAGTTGCGATGGTTCCGATGACGCCACCTCGCGGTCCCGCTACCATTCTACCGCCTGTGAAACCGATTAACAGTGGCAATAAGTAGGTAATCATCGGTCCTACCAGTGTCGCTAAGTTCTCATTAGGATACCATCCTGTTGGTATAAAAATCGCCGTAATCAAACCCCAGGCGATAAAAGCCCCTATATTTGGCATAACCATACCACTTAAAAATCTTCCAAAACGTTGTAATCTTTGCTGAGCAGCTGCTTCGTTACTCATTTGCTTCCTCCATTCTTTGCATTTGCATCTTTATTTCCTCTTGAATAACGACTTCAAGGGTTCTGTACACTTTTTCCATATCTTGATTTATAATGGCATTCAGCCAGAATGAATCTTCCGTCAGTTGTTGAGTCAAGGTCCCCATTAATTTTCTTCTGACCTCGTCCTCTTCATAAGGAATAATCATCACGATGGCAAAAATAGAATTTTCTGTGGTCTCTTGTGGATAGACAAAGCCAAAATGCGCTTCGCTGACCACTTTGCTTCGACAGTGGAGCAAAATGCCCTCTGTCCCATAAATCTTGGTTTCTCCCAGGGCTTCACGACTTTCCAGTTCAATGGCAAGTACTTCTTCTGAGTGGGTCTTAATGGATCGAACCGCCTGCCGGATGACTTCTTTTTTGTGGAATCCGGCCGCCTGCGCCGTGAAGAAATTATTCAGCAATTCCTTGCTGGCCGCGACGATTTCCGAAGTCTGATTCAACCAATTCATGAAGTCGAGCTTGGAGTACTCAGCACCCAGTTCTTCACTCGGAGACAAGGTGGCTATCAGCGTTTCCAGCTTGACGATATCCTCTTCGAGCAGCAGTGGACTCACGACCACCGTCGGTATTGAAACTTCCGGCAAACTGATGGTTGAAATGATAAAATCCACCGGCGTCTTCTCCAGTACCTCGGCAATATCCCGAGTCGCCTGAACCGATACAATCTTAATGTTACGGTAGAGCTTCTTGACACGAGATTCCAATAATTTAGAGGAACCAATGCCCGTACTGCAAGCAATGATTACACGCCAAGTATGGTCTATTTTTTTAACACTGGACTCGATTGCAGCCCCAAAGTGCATGGTCAGATAGCCAATCTCATCTTCTGGAATGGTATTGCCAAGACGCACCTCAATATTTTTGACAGCCCGGTTGGTCCAATCATAGTATTTGGCATATTGGAGCTTGACCTGTTCCAGTAGTGGATTCCTGATCCGCATGCCCATCTTGATTCGGGTGATGGCCGGCCCCATGTGATTGACAAGACCCGTCATGAGTCGAGGGTTGCCGCTAAGTATATAGCCAGATTCCTGCTCCATCGATAGAATAAGCAATTCCGCCAGATGAATCACTTCATAGTCGTTAATTCGGATGGCGCTTTCTCCAGTCACCGTTGATCTGAGTTTCGCGCCCTGCAAGTGCATGGTGACATAGCCGATTTCATCTTTAGGAATGATCACCTGCAGCGTTTTAGAGACCGCATCTACCACCTTTTCCGACATGTCATATTCCGGTGATTCACTCAGCTCTTCAAGTAGTACCGGATCAAAAATGATTTTTTCGCCAGCATTGATCCGCTGAACGACTAGGGAAAGATGGACGATTAAAGCCACATAAGCGCTATCTGCCAACTGATACTTTTTCATCATACCGGAAAGCTCCAGCGCTTTCTCTATCCCCGCGATGGTCTGATCACCGATGACGTTAAGCAGACGTTTCTTGATGTCCATACGCAGATGGCTTCTATTGACATCCGCATACTGGGTTCTTAAAAATTCAAGCAGTTCGCTACGACTAAAATTGTCGTAGACCAATTCTAAAATCGTCTTCCGAATATCCCGCTCGCTGCCTTCGACCTTGATCCCATAACCAGGTTTTCTGATTAAGGTAAGGCCGCGTCCTTGAAGCCAAGATGCAACCAAATCCAAGTCGTTACTGATGGTCGCTTCCGACGTTTGTAGCAAGGAAGCGAAGAAAAATAGTTTCTTAGGCTCATTGGCATTTAAAAGTTCTATCGTTAAAAATCTTTGTCGTTCCTCAGGTGTGTAGTTTAGGGCAATACTTGCTGTATTAAGCTGTTTGAGCAATTCGTTGGCAGGGTCTATGATCGTCAGAAGCACGCCTTTACCCGGAATACGTTCCAACTTGGCGCCATATTTATTGGCGATTTTTTCAACCCGATCCATTTCCCTAAGCACCGTACGTTTACTGATGCCCAGTTGCTCTGCAATAAAATTACCAGATACATAGTCATTTTGTGCAAGGAGCACCTCTAAAATCTGTTTCGTCCTGCTTGTTATCTTTTCACCCACACCAACACCTCCAAACGACAAACATAAATATCTTACCCTTATTATATCCAGAATTGTGTGATAAATGCTGATAAGACACATAAATTTGACGTCACGCATTGGTGACAAATTTGAATATCTCTCCTTAGTAAATTGACGCCAATCCTTGAAGAATTGACGCCCACCACATCACTTAACTATTTTATTGTTTTAATCTTTTTGCCAACTCCGTATAAATTGGATTGTTGACAAAATCTTTGATACCGATATGTTCTGCATTTGGTGCCTTTGTTTTTGCTCTTGCAATCAAACTCTCATGACTGATGATGATGTCCGCATTTTCAGGCACTTCATCGACGGCGCTATGACGCACTTCGATGTCGAGACCCGCTTGCTTAAGTTTACTTCGTAGTGACGATGCGCCCATAGCACTTGAACCCATACCAGCGTCACATGCGAAGACGATTAAAGACACTTTACCTTTTTTAAGACCTTTTAAGTCCTTCATTTTCGATTTTGCTTCTTCCAAGTCGTAATCAGCCACTTCCTCTTTGCTACCTTTAACAAAGATGGATGCCACTGCAAAAGATACCGCTGTCGCCACCAAAACCCCAGAAATCACAGCAAAGAAGCCGCCTTTCGGTGTCATCGCTAATAATGCGAAGATAGAACCTGGCGATGGTGTCGCTACTAGGCCTGCACCTAGAATACTGAAAGTCAAAACGCCACTTGCACCACCTGCGATAACAGCAAGTAAAAGAATCGGTTTCATCAATACGTATGGGAAGTAAATCTCGTGGATACCACCCAAGAAGTGGATGATGATGGCACCTGGCGCTGACTGCTTAACCATACCTTTACCAAACATCCAGTAAGCTAGTAAAATACCTAAGCCCGGTCCGGGATTGGTTTCCAATAAGAAGAAAATAGATTTTCCAAGTTGTGTGGATTCTTGTAAGCCCAGAGGTCCTAAAACACCATGATTGATGGCATTATTAAGGAACAAAATCTTTGCTGGCTCAATGAAGATTGAAGCCAGTGGCAATAAGCCCTTTGCAACGATGGCATGTACGCCTGCTTCAAGCACACCGTTTAAACCAAGTACCAGTGGACCGATACCTAAGTAAGCAACGAGTGCTAAAATGGTACCGATGATCCCTGCTGAGAAGTTATTAACTAGCATCTCGAATCCGCTTGGTATTTTATCGTGTACCATGTCATCGAATTTTTTAATGGTCCAGCCACCGACTGGTCCCATAATCATTGCCCCTAAAAACATGGGTATGCTTGCTCCAACGATAACACCCATGGTTGCAATAGCCCCTAACACACCACCACGAGGTCCTGCCACCATCTTACCACCGGTATAACCGATCAGTAATGGTAACATGTAAGTGATCATCGGTCCTACCAAAGATGATAGTTGCTCGTTCGGCACCCATCCTGTTGGAATGAACAGTGCCGTGATCAGTCCCCATGCAATAAAGGCGCCGATATTCGGCATAACCATACCCGATAAAAATCGTCCAAATTTCTGAACACGATCTTTAGAAGACAAACCACTCTTAGCATTGACAGACATTGTTGTTTGACTCAAAATTTCCCCCTCCTTAAATACGAATTACTTTAGAATAATTACTGGGTACAGTATGGTCTCTTTTTCGTACAAGGGGTAGTTCCATTTACTCACCTTCTGTCCTTGGACAATGGTGACAAAATTAAAAAAACCCCTTAAAAAGGGGTTATTTTCGGGTGGAAGGGGATGCGCGTCCCCATCCATGGGTGAGTTATATATCCAAAATTTTAAGAAAACACACGTTATTACGCGCGACCTTTGTCTACGATTTCGTTAACGACAAATGATGCCACGTGTTCCGCATAAGTTTCTGCACCGAAACCTGCATCGAAGCCAAGCTCTTTTGCAAGTTCATGGCTGATTCTAGGACCACCACAGATCACGATCATCTTATCTCTCAAGCCTTCTGCTTCAAGTAACTCAATCAGGTTTGTCAAGTTCTTAATGTGTACGTCTTTTTGAGTAACAACTTGAGATACCACGATTGCGTCTGCATTGAGTTCAACCGCTTTCGCAATAAACTCTTCGTTTGGTACCTGTGAACCAAGGTTGATCGCTTCGATACCTTTGTAACGCTCTAAGCCATAGTGGCCTGCGAAACCTTTCATGTTCATAATCGCATCGATACCTACTGTATGAGCGTCGGTACCTGTACAAGCACCTACGATGACGATGTCACGCTTGATATTTTCTTTGATGAAATCCTCTACACCGTATTTGTCCATGATATCCACGTCTACTTTTGGTACGTGAATGGATGTGTAGTCTACAGTATGTTGGCACTTGCCGTATAAGGTAAACATCGTATAGCCCACACCAAGGTCTTCTGCGTGTACCACTTGCGGCTCTTCAATACCCATTTTTAAGAGTAATTGTCTTGCCGCTTCTTTACCTTCATCACCATGAGGTACTGGCAATGTAAAACTGAATTGCACCATACCGTCGTTCAAGGTATCACCGTAAGGTTTAACTTTTGTAAGATCTAATGTATTAGACATTATTTCGCACCTCCCAACATTAGAGGAATGAATGGGTTGAAGTAAGTATCCGCTTTCAATGTTACGCCGTTAAGACCTTTACCTCCGTCCATCGCTCTTTTAACACCAGCAAATTTACCTTGCTCAATTGTTGCAATTAAACCTTCGCTGTCGATTTGAACCAACATGTCTGCTGCTTCTTTCAATACTTTTTGAGCACGTTTTTGAATCATACCATCTTGTTTGAATTCAATTTCGTTTCCAAAGTTTCTCATATTATTGAAAATGTATTTTGCATTTTCGATAGATAAAGCTCTATCTTGTAACAATGGCGTATGAATCGCTTCAGTAAGCATACCAAGTAACTGTAAACTTTGTCCTGTTGTGATTGCCACCATATTGAATAGGGCATCTTGAATATGTCCTTTAAAGATATTACCAGTCTTATATTTTGTTGGCGGCATGTACTTAAGTGGTGCGTTAGGGAAAATCTCTTTCGCCATTTGCGCTTGTGCAAGCTCCATTAAGAAACCGTCTTCGATGTTTGGGTTCATCTCAAAGGCATGACCGAGGCCCATTTGCTCTTCAGGTAAACCTGCAAGTACGGCAAATTGCTCGTTGATGAATTGAGATGCAAGTACAGTATGAGCTTCTTCAACCGCATCTGCAGTTGTCAAATAGTTATCCTCACCAGTGTTGATGATGATGCCTGCAAAACCGTTGATAATTCTTGAGAAGAATTGGTCAACCAAAGTTCTTTGCATGTTGATGTCTCTGAATAGGATACCGTAAAGGGCATCATTAAGCATAACGTCAAGTCTCTCAACTGCACCCATAGCCGCGATTTCAGGCATACATAGACCTGAACAGTAGTTACAAAGTCTGATGTATTTACCGATTTCTTCACCCACTTCATCAAGGGCTTTTCTCATCAATTTGAAGTTCGCTTGTGTCGCGTAAGTACCACCAAAACCTTCTGTTGTTGGGCCATATGGTACATAGTCAAGAAGCGACTGACCTGTTGTTCTGATAACAGCGATGATGTCGGCACCTTGTCTAGCTGCTGCTTGTGCTTGAAGAATGTCTTCATAGATATTGCCTGTTGCAACGATAACGTATAGATACGGACGCGGACCTTCGCCTAATCTTTCAAGGTAAGCGTCTCTCTCTTCTCTATTGGCTTTAATTTTAGCCACCGTTGCTGTAGCTACCTTGTTGACAGCTGCTTGTACATCTGCCATCGGCGCTTTTGCCACTTTAGATAAGTCCATTTGTCCTGCAGCAATCGCTTCTGCAATTTCTTGTGGCGATTTACCCGTTTCGATCATCGCATTGCCGATCCAGTAAGAAGCGCCCTCTGCAAGGCCACCAATTTCTTTAATGTGATCTACGATAACGTTTGGTAGTGGTCTTTCGATATCGTCCACGCCATCCACGCCAAGTAATCTTGCTACCGTTCTTTCAACGGCAACTGTTGTATGCTTATCAATAAACTGTTGAATATCCAACGCGATATTCTTTGCTGAATTTCTCGCTTGTTCTACAACCGAAAAATCCAAGTTCAACTTACTATTCATTAGTAATTACCTCCTGCCTTCTTTAAAGGATGAAAGAATGTTTTTAGCATCTTCCAAAATCTCATGATCTAAACCCATCAACCGAGAAATGTTGATAGCATCTTTTGGTACCTCTTCATTACTGTGGATAATTTTCAACCGATAATCCATGTATTCATGAATCCTGTTCATTCCTAAATCTTCATCACTTTTTAGCTCGAGGAGCAATGCATCAAAATCCACATCGCTGAGTCCGCGAACCTGGAAGTGACAAACATCCTCATCATCTGCTAACCCGTCAAAATGCGTTGTAATAACCGTCATTGAGTTTTTTGCTTTTAAATAGTTGATGATCGCCTTTGAAATGGCATATCCTTCCTTTGGATTGGTGCCGCTAGCAAGTTCATCCACCAAAATGAGCCCTCTCAGGTCCGCCATCGAAATCACATCTTTCATGTGCTCGATTTCGGCACCAAAAGTACTAAGCCCCTTATCGGTCGACTGGTCATCACCTACTGAAATATAAATGAAATTTCTAGGTGAGAAGGCCATACTTGTAGCTGGTACATATAATCCCATTTGCGCCATAGCAGTCAGCATGCCGACCATGCGCAAAGTCACTGTTTTTCCACCCATATTCGCACCTGTAACGCAGCTTACACCTTTTTTCAGTGCTATGGATACCGGCGTGTAGGGTTTCTTTTCGGCTCGGTGATTGAAGGCTATCTTCAAATGACGCCCATCCTCTATTTCCAAGACATCTTCCTGGAGCAAAGTCGGTTTTACACCTTCTATGCCCTTGGCATAGTAGCCCCTCGCTAAGAGTAAATCCAGTGCGCCAATACGGATGCAATTATCTTTCAAAGCCTCTAAGTCGTCCATCAGCTTTTGTGATAAATTCTTACGCACCACATATTCTTCTGCTTCTTCTTCTCTCTTCAGCTCGGTAATCTGTTCCTCTAAACGATCCATTTCTTCTGTGCCACGAATGACGTAGGTAACCGTCATATAAGTTTCAGCGGAGTAGTGTAGCAAAGATGAATCATTTAGCTGTTTCAAAAGATCTTTTTCTTCTTTTTTAACGATTATTTCACCATTAAGGCGCACCTTGACGCCGTGGGTCTCTTCGACAAGCACTTTTTGATCTTTTTTGATTTTCGTAATAAGATGCTCTACTGCTTTCATATCTTTACGAATCTCAGAAAGGCGTTTTGAATAACCATCGTAAATATAAAAAGTATTTACGCCTAATGCTTCTGGGTCCAGAAGTGATTCGATTTCAGGCATGGGTCTGATCGTCGCATGTTCAGGTAATTTCGGCAATACCTTTTCTTCCAGTAATGCCACCATGCGGCGCATCATGATAACGAGACTCTTTATTTCAAAGAGCTCCGTCGTGCTGAGTACTTCACCTGCCGCTAATCGATTAAAGGTGCCCGTCAGATCGGTTACATGCTTAAAGTAGTTTCTGAGTTCCGTTAATGTATAACGTTGTTTTTCTATAAGTCCCAAAATCACTTCAGTTTCATCAAAACAGCTTTGAATCACATCCATTTGATTAGGACCTAAGGGTCTCAATTTCTTTTTCATCTGAACACCATAAGGTGTAAAGACGTTAACACGTTCTTTTATATAGTCTATGTCCAAATTGTCGTATGTTTCTTTCGATAGCATCATTAGAACTCACACCCCTCCATTACATCTATAACGGGTACGTTATTTAAATAGGTGCCCATACGCTCTTTGAAAAGAGTCGGGTCAAAATAATACCCTTGCGGTGCGTAAGGATTAATCGTCACAGCCAATATGTTGATTGACTCCATCACTTTGAGATTAAGTCCCAATTTATTAAGCAACAACCAATCTCGATGATCAATGAACACCTTGGTCGCATCTTGAATGACGAAGTTAACGTTGCGATAATGCTTTGTCATCGACGTTATATCCATTGCGGTCTTGGTCACAAAGGATCCCGGAATGATCACTGTATGTGTTGACGCTTCAATGGCCTCACCGATGGTTTTTCCCGCGTTTAACGAGGTTTTTATAGAAAGGGTTTTTGGCGTAAACGCTTCATCGATGAGAGTTACCTTCTTTTCTTCAAAGGCAGTCTTTGCGATTGCCTTAATTCTGTCATCCCGCTCCTCTTCGATATGAAACAGATTCACTCGATGAACGGTTTGCTCTACGACTTTGTTCATGTCTCTGCTGAGAACCGCACCAGTCGCAAGTATTGTTGCTTGTGTAATTGTCGGCGAGGCCGATGATACTCGATCTAACGCGCCATCTACAATGGAAAGCTCAGCGCCATATTCTAACATCTTTTCGGCAACTACCCTAATTTCGCTGTTGGAACAAGGTCCGGCAATTTGGACATAGCCTGGACTGATGGCTTTTGCAATAATGATACGGCCTATGGGTGTTCTAAAGTCGGTAATTTCAAGGATCTCCAATTTTGCTTCTGAGCAGTTAAACAAACTCTCTGCAGTCGCAATATAGGTCCCTTCCATAACGTAAATCAGCGGTTTTTCCGTACAAGTTACGATGTCTTGCTTCTCACCGTCTCTGCCTATTGAGGTGAGACCGATCACCATATCTTTTCCCGCCGCTTCACACAGAAGTTCATTCAGCGCTACCGTCTTGCCTGCATTTTTTGACATTCCTATTACAGAAATGATATTGTACTTCCCCTGAACTAAGTCAATAATTTGCATAGGCCCTCCATTTGATAAGATGAGTACAGTACATCATCTGCACTGTACTCATCTTTAATGTCATTACTCTTTATGATGTCTTTCGTGTCTTTCAAGGTGTGCTGGTTCAAGGTTCAATCTGTTACCTTGTAATAAACCACCAACGCCGTGAATCTTATGCTCTCTTTCGCCTCTACAAATTTCACAGTTGCACTCGTCTTTGTATGCTTCTGGCTCAGTATATGTTGTAATAACACCTTCGTAGTTTCTTAATACAACTCTGTCTGGTGATTGAGAAATAACGTATTGAGGCATAACTGGTGTTTTACCACCACCACCTGGTGCGTCAACAACGAATGTTGGAACACAGTAACCAGAAGTATGGCCACGTAAACCTTCAATGATTTCGATACCTTTAGAAACTGGTGTTCTGAAGTGTTCGATACCTACTGAAAGGTCACATTGGTAAATGTAGTATGGTCTAACTCTGATTTTAACAAGATCGTTCACTAATTTTCTCATTGTATGAACGCAATCGTTGATACCTCTAAGAAGTACAGATTGGTTACCTAGTGGCACACCTGCATCTGCAAGCATTTCACAAGCCTTTTTACTTTCTGGTGTGATTTCTTTTGAGTGATTGAAGTGTGTATTTAACCAGATTGGGTGATATTTTTTAATCATTGCGCAGAACTCAGGTGTAATTCTTTGTGGCAATACAACTGGTGTTCTTGAACCAAGTCTAACGATTTCCACATGAGGAATTTCTCTAAGTTTTTTAATGATGTACTCAAGTCTTTCGTCAGAAACTAACATACAGTCGCCACCTGAAAGCAATACGTCTCTAACTTCAGGATGATTTCTAACGTACTCGATACATTGGTCAATGTGATCTACTGGTGTTTCAGCGTCGTTTTGACCAGCAAATCTTCTTCTTGTACAGTGTCTACAGTACATAGAACATTGGTCTGTGATTAAGAAAAGTGCTCTATCTGGATATCTGTGAGTAAGGCCAGGTACTGATGAGTCTTCATCTTCATGAAGTGGGTCATCCATGTCAGCAGCACTCTTATGCGTCTCAGCAATTGTAGGAACTGCTTGCATTCTTACAGGACACTTTGGATCGTTTTCATCCATCAATGTTGCATAGTAAGGTGTGATACCCATTCTTAAGATTTCAAGCGATTTCTTGATACCTTCTTCTTCTTCTTGTGTTAAGTTTATCACTTTCTTTAGATCTTCTAAAGTTGTAATTCTGTTTCTTACTTGCCATTTCCAGTCGTTCCATTGGTCTTCTGTTACATCTTTCCATAATTCTATTGTAGAATAATGTCTCATAACTTCCTTTTCCCCCTTATGGTTTCATCAAACAAAAAATACGGAAGAAGGTGACCTGTTTATAAATAAAATAATTGAACCGCCCTATATCGACATCGGTAAGGTTGGTAAGTTGCGCATATTGCCGTCCAATTAACTCACTTATAAACCTGCAGCCTCCTTCCAATGCAGCAATTGCTGCTATCACCCTGATGATTATGCTCATCAAAGGTATTCATAAAATGTTTCGATGTAAATAATTGTGGTTTATTTAGTCATAGTAGAAACATTTTATCGAAAACAATTTATTATGCGTAAAGATTCGTGTAGATATCTCTAATTACTTGGCTATCTCTAATGATTTGTAACGCGATGTTTGCGTGATCTTTCGCATAACCGTTACCGATAATCATGTGTGTGTCCATTCCTACGCCCTCTGCTCCTAGTGCAGCCGCTGTGAAGCTGGTAGCCATTGAGAAGAAGTAGATTTTTCCTGTGTCTTTAGTTGCTAAAATACAGCTCATTTCAGTGTTTGGTACGTTTACGCAGTTGATTGTAACGTCAACCATTTCACCATTTGTAGCCGCTTTAACTTTTTCATATACTTCAACAGGTTTTGTTGCATCTGCAATGATTACTTCATCAGCTAAACCAGCATCCATTACAACGCTCTTTGATCTTTCGCTGTGTGCTAAGCAGATAACTTTACCCTTAGGTCCTGCGATTCTTTTTGCTTCATATAAACAAAGCATACCTGATTTACCTGCGCCACCTACTACAAGTACGTTGTCGCCTTCTTTAACTAACTTTTGAGTTTGTGCAGGAGCACCCGCTACGTCGAGTACTGAAAGTGCCAAGTTTTGTGGAATATCTTGTGGTAATACTGCGTAAATACCACTTTCAAAAAGAATAGCTTGTGCATCAACGTCTACTTGGTCAATGTCTTTTCTAACTTCTTTGATTTCTTTGATTTTAAGTGGTGTTAAAGATAAAGATACAAGTGTTGCAATCTTATCGCCAACTTTTAACTCTGTTTTACCTTCTAAAGCAGGTCCGATTTCTCTGATTGTTCCAATAAGCATACCGCCTGATCCTGTAACAGGATTGTGGTGCTTACCTCTTGTGTCAACGATGTTAGTCATGATTTTCTTGATTTCTTCAACATCACCGTTTGCTTGTCCTTTGATTTGTGTAAAACTTGCAGAGTCGATGTTAAGTGTTTGTACGTCGATAAGAATTTCGTTATCGTAAATTTCCATTGTGTTATCAATTCTTTGAGCTGGTTGAGGTAAAGTACCTACAGGCTCAATTACTCTATGCGTACCAAATTTACATCCTTTTTTCATGTTGTTTCCCTCCATCAATCGTTTTTTATTCACTGGCTTATATATTGCAAGTGCCGTGCCAAAATGATGAATCACATAAAAATAGACGTTTTTCAAAGTTAGTGTAAGCCTTTAATATCAATGCTTTGAATGCTGTCATTTTTTTTAGGAAAACGTTTTTTATGTGAGAATCACTCTCATTTTCAGAATTTTCTCCAGATGTTTTTGATAAATTTATAACAAATCGGCATTTATTCATAAAAAAAGATGCCGAAAATTCAGCACCTTCTGTTTGGCCTCATACTTTTAGACCATATTTTTTTATCTTATACTGCAACGTTTGTCGTGGCACATCCAGAATTTTGGCTGCCTTGCTTATATTGTGTTCCGTCTGAATCATGGCCTGTTCCAACAGTTTACGCTCAGTACGTTCTAATGCCACAGCAAGAGATTCGCTCTCTGAAATCACCAATTCCGTTTGAGAAAGGGAACGTTTCATACTGTTAGGCAGATACTCCTCTGTAATCCAGTGTCCATCGACGATATGCATGGCCCCCTCGATAATATGCTCCAACTCCCTGACATTGCCGGGCCATGTATAGTTCAGAAAATAGGCCATGGCTTCCGGTGTAATGCCCTTCACATCTCGATACAGGCGATCATTGTATTTTTTAATAAAGAATTGGGTCAAAAGCTCGATATCACCTTGTCTTTCAACCAGTCGAGGCAGTTCAAAAGATAGGGTATTCAAGCGGTAGAGCAAGTCACGACGCAGCGCACCACTGTTTACCGCCTCTTCTGGCTCCACGTTGGTTGCAGCAATGACGCGAACATTGACCGTACGCATTTTGGTGTCACCGATGCGTCTTACAGCGCCTTCCTGCAGAACACGCAGCAACTTAGCCTGCAACTCCAGTGGCATGGAGTTGATCTCATCGAGAAATAGCGTGCCGCCATCGGCCAGTTCAAAAAGGCCTTTACGGTCTACCGACCCTGTAAAACCGCCTTTCATCGTACCGAACAAGATACCTTCCAGCAGTGTAGACGGCAAAGCTGCGCAGTTTTGTGCAATAAAAGACTTGCTGCGACGCGCGCTGTTGTTGTGAATCGCTTGAACCAGCAGTTCCTTACCGGTTCCGGTCTCCCCGAATACGAGTACCGGCGCGTCCGTTGGCGCGATGCGCATGGCGATGGACTTCACCCGATTCATTTCCCGGGATCCAGTGATGATGTCCCTGAAATTATAAACGGCCTCTTCCTTATAATCCTTGGAAACATGGCTGAAAACCTTGTTTTGAAGATCGACCACTCGCTCCGACAGGGCCTTGACGTCGGTGATGTTCTGAGAAATCTCCATGGCGCCAATCAGCTCGCCATTATAAGTGATCGGCAAAGTGGAGTTTAGCGTGGTGACCTTGTTCCCCTTATAGGTTACATAGGTTTGCTCCATATTGAAGATTGGAGACTTGGTCTCAAGCACCTTGAGTAGGGTACTGGTTTCTGGAGACAGCGAGGTGTAGATATCCATGATATGACGTCCTAAAGACTGCTCAATATTGATATCATCTAAGACCGCAGCCCGCCTATTGCAATAAATCAGCTTACCTTCCCTATCAATGACCTGGATGCCGTCACTCACGTGGTCCAGAACAATACTCATATTTCTCGTATTAAACAATTTATCAATCATCGTTACCTCCGTGCCGATTTTCAGGCACAACCCGCCGAATATTAGGCACTTATAGTATATCACATCATGCTATAATTTCAATTCGCAAGATATTGACACTTTTCGAGATGCCTGATATCTCCAAATCATAAACCACTTCGAGGTAGCCTTTACCTGTATCGGTCACATGTATCGCCACGTCGCTCGCAGTATTCTCCATTTTTATGACGCCATAAGGCGTTGTATAATCCGTTTCGTAGGATTCATTCTCCTTAAAGAACATCTCGGAAGGGTTGCTGCCGTATCGAAGCATCGTCACCGCGTCCTCTGAAAGTTTCAATACCGTCTTGTCCCCTGCCATACCAGTGAGTTCCGTTTCCTCATAGGCGATATACAAATAAGCGCCCTTTTTATAGAACTTCGCCGGCATGGTCATTTCCATCAAATGTGGTTCTTCACCCACCACACGGATATCCGAATTAATTTTAATCACAATATCTTTCATCTTGAATCCTCTTATCTATTGGTTACCACTCTGTCTATCTTCCCATTTGATGACACTTTCACGAATGGAGCGTACATGATATTCCGCACATTCCTTGGCCTTGTTGCCATCACGATTCTTGATGGCTTCCAAAATATTTTGATGCCATACCTGTAAATCGTTGTAATTATCATATTCGTTGAAGAAAATCAAACGAAATCTCTGGAACTGGTCATGCAATTCCTTGACAATCTCCACTAATTTATTGTTTCTAGCCGCACTGTAAATCTTACTATGAAATTCGTTATCTCTGCGAATCATCTCAGGACGATCGAGCACCTCTAGGGCTTCATTGAAACTTGCCAAGATGACCTCCAATTCCTGAATGTCTTCATCACCCATGCGCTCTGCCGCTAATTTTGAAGCAAATCCTTCCAGCACAATTCTAATCTCCAGCACTTCGAGAATATCCCGCGCCGTCAAATTGGAAACGTAAGCGCCTTTTCTTGGAATCATTTCTACGAAACGTTCTTTCTCAAGTTTCCTAATAGCCTCTCTTACCGGTGTTCGGCTTACGCCAAGCTGTTCGGCCAAACTAATTTCCATAAGGCGTTCACCCGGTTTTAACGTACCGTTCAGTATAGCGTTTCTAAGGTATTCAAACACGACCTCTCCAAGCGGCTTATAATTTTTTATTTCGAAATTATTAAAGTTCTTATTCATGATTCGTCTCCTCCATCATTCGCTTATTATAAGTCTTTACTAAATAGGTTTGGGGATAAAGCTTCTTGATGTGCTTCAAAGCCTTATAGCCTTTGTCATAACTTTTATATAATCCAAAAACCGTCGGTCCACTACCACTCATCATCGCCGCTGTCGCGCCGGTTTCTTGAACTTTACGTTTTAATTTCTCAACCATCTTGTATTTGCTGAAAGTCACTTCCTCAAGGGAGTTGAACATGAGCGTTGAGAGTGCCGTCATATCCTGATCTTCAATCGCTTTGATCAGTGCCGCAAAAGGTCGCTCCGCCCGTATGGATGCCGTCGAGTAATTCGTATAAATTTCCTTCGTCGAGACACTAATCGGTGGTTTTGCAATGAGAACCCACTGTTCCTTCAAGCCACCAATTGGCGTCAGTTCTTCTCCAATGCCCTCGGCGATAGCTGCGCCGCCCATAATGCAAAAAGGCACGTCAGCGCCAATTTTGACACCATAAACCATCAATTCTTCTCTGGAAAGTCCAAGCTCAAATAATCGGTTCATACCCACTAACACCGCAGCGGCATCCGAACTGCCGCCTGCCATGCCCGCAGCAACCGGAATAAATTTTTCGATATGGATATTCACACCTGAAACCTTTGGAAAATCCTTCATCAAAGCTTCCGCTGCCTTATAGGCGATATTGCTGTCGTCGTCTTTTATGTATTCACATGTCGTTTGAATCTCTATGCCTGAATCTATCGTCCGCAGCGTCACTACATCGTAAAGGTCGATCTGCTGCATGACCATCTCGACAATATGGTAACCATCCTCTCTCTTACCGGTTACATCCAAGTTCAAATTGATTTTTGCTCGTGCCTTCAAGCAAATTTTTTTCATTGTTTTTCTCCTGTTTTTGAAATACATTATACAAAATACACTAACTCTATTATATAGGATATAAGCGGGATTTACTAGTTTTGTTTTAGATAGAGTACATGATACTTACACCATAAAAAAAGCCATATCAACCGCTATGATATGGCTTTAATGCTCTGATTGGATATTAGAATGTAATCAAGGTTCCTGTCTTGCCTTCAATACCCTCTTCCGCTTTTTCAAGAGAAGTAATCAAGGCTTTTCTGCCTGGCTTTGATTTCGCAAACGCCATAGCTGCCTGAACCTTAGGAAGCATAGAACCTGGTGCGAAATGGCCTTCATCACAGTATTTGGCTGCTTGCTCTGTTGTAAGATTAGCAAGCCATTCTTCATTTTCCTTGCCAAAGTTGATGGCAACTTGCTCAACTGCCGTAAGAATGATCAAGTAGTCCGCATCCAAGATCTCAGCAATTTTTTCACTTGCAAAGTCCTTGTCGATAACTGCAGGCACGCCTATTAAGGAATTGCCTTCTCGAACAACCGGAATACCGCCACCGCCTACAGTGATGACAACATGTCCGTTGTTGACTAAAGTCGATACCGTATCTTTTTCTGCAACGTCGATAGGTTTTGGCGATGCCACAACGCGTCTCCAGCCTCTACCAGCATCCTCTACCATTGTGTAGCCTTTGCTCGCCTGAAGTATTTTTGCCTCTTCCTCTGAGTAGAAGGCGCCAATTGGTTTTGTAGGGTTTTGGAATGCAGGGTCATCCTTGTCTACAACAACTTGTGTAACCACTGTCGCAACCGGTACGTTCATGCTACGATTCAACAATTCTTCACGAATGGCATTTTGCAAATGGAATCCGATGTAGCCTTGGCTCATTGCGCCACATTCCGGAAAAGGCATTTCCGGTGTACCTGCTTCAGAATTTGATGCTGTTGACATGGCAAGGTTGATCATACCTACTTGTGGACCGTTCCCGTGAGCCAAAATGACCTCATGACCATGTTGAATCAAGTCCACAATAGGCTTTGCTGTATTCTTAACAAGTTCCAATTGCTCTCTTGGTGTCTTTCCTAATGCATTACCACCTAAAGCAACTACAATTTTATCTTTCATATCTACAAACCTCCTAAATTACGTCGCACCGGTCAAATTTGTTCTACAGGTTACCCATTGTTGCACACATAACTGCTTTAATGGTGTGCATTCTATTTTCAGCTTCATCGAATACAACGGAGTGTTTACTTCTGAACACTTCGTCTGTCACTTCCATTGCAGAAATACCGAATTTCTCTTCAATTTCAGCGCCAACTGCTGTTAAATTGTCATGGAACGCTGGTAAACAGTGCATAAAGATCACATTTTCATTTTCTGTTTTCTTAATCATGTCCATGTTAACTTGGTATGGTTTCAACTGTTTGATCCGTTCTTCAAATAGGTGTTCTTCACCCATCGATACCCAAACGTCTGTGTAGATGACGTCTGCACCTTTAACCGCATTAACGTCTTCTGTCAATTCAATGATCGCACCTGTCTCTTTTGCGATTTCTTTCATTTCTGCCACTAAGGCTTCATCCGGGAATAACTCTTTTGGCGCAAGTCCGACAAAGTGCATACCCATTTTAGCCGCGCCGATCATAAGAGAGTTACCCATGTTGTTTCTAGCGTCACCCGCATAAACAAACTTAACTTTATTTAGCGGCTTGAAGACGTGTTCCTTAACCGTAAGGAAATCCGCTAATATTTGTGTTGGGTGGTAAATGTCAGTAAGACCGTTCCATACTGGTACGCCGGCATGTTCTGCTAATTGATCCACCGTTTCTTGTTTAAAACCTCTGAATTCGATACCGTCATAAAATCTACCTAAAACTTTTGCAGTATCTTCAATCGTTTCTTTTTTGCCCATTTGACTGTTTGTAAGGAATGTTACATTAGCGCCTTCGTCAAAAGCAGCAACTTCAAACGCACATCTCGTTCTAGTCGATGTTTTTTCAAAAATTAAAACAACGTTCTTACCTACTAGCAAATCACCTTTGATACCTGCTCTTTTCTTAGCTTTTAAGTCACTTGACAAATCTAACATGTAACGGATTTCTTCTGGTGTGAAATCCTTAAGTGTGATAAAATTTCTACCTCTCAAATTTACTGGCATTATTTTTTCCTCCTTATTCCTTTAGGGTAATTTTATTATTGTGAAGGTCTAGCACCTTGCATCCTTATTATAGTGACTCTCTCTGAAGTGGCATCGACATACATCTTGGACCACCTCTACCTCTCGATAGTTCCGAAGACGGCATGATGTGTAGCTTAATACCTGATTTATCGAGTAATTCGTTGGTTACGTGGTTTCTGGAATAGACTACCACTTCACCCGGGCAAAGCGCCAAGGTATTGGAGCCATCGTTCCATTGTTCCCTTGCAGCATCGATACCTTTCTTGCCGCCACAACGAATCAACGTTACCGCATCCAGTTCCAAATACTTAGCCAAAACCCTATCTAGTTCCATCGTTTCCTCTGTGATTTTCACATCACCGTCGCTATTAATCTTTGTCAACGAAAAGACTTGTAATGGGCCTTCAATCTCTGGATGAATGGTAAACTTATCATAATCCACCATGGTGAATACCGTATCTAAATGCATAAAAGCACGTGTTTTCGGAATATTGAATGCCAATACCGTTTCAAATGACTCGTTCGCTTTGAATATATTACGCGCAAGCCCTTCAATCGCTTCTGCATCTGTTCGCTGAGAAATACCAATTGCGACCACTTTATCACTGAGTATCAGCTCGTCTCCGCCTTCAATGGCGTAGTAATTGTCTCTGTCGTACCAATAGGATAAATCGACATCTTTAAACATCGCATGATGGTTAAAGATATACTTGGCAAACAAGGTCTCTCTGCAACGTGTTACGGTACGCATGTGATTCAAGGAAACACCGCTGCCAATCGTTGCGAATGGGTCTCTAGTAAAATACAAATTCGGCATTGGATCAATGATGAAAGGATAATCGGTCGTAATTCGATCCGCCAAAGTGCGGCCACCTGAGAACTCCAATTCTTCCTTACGAAGACCTGCCATCATCTTATCTACCATTGCTTTGTTGTCTTTAAAGGCGTTAAAATAATCTTTTACCGCCTGTTCTTTGTCATGTCCGTGGATGTCTGCTTCCCTTATAAAGTCTCTTAGGAATAGTTCTTTAATCGCTTTCTCTTCAATGGCTTCTGCAACCATTTCTTCCAGATAGAAAACCTCTACACCATTCTTTTTGAAAATATCTGCAAAAGCATCATGTTCTGCACGTGCAATTTCCAAATAAGGTATGTCATCAAACAATAATCTGTCCATTAGCTCTGGCGTTAAATTCTCTACTTCTTTTCCTGGTCTGTGTAGGAGCACTTTTTTTAACTTTCCAATCTCCGAATACACACTTAGGGGACTTTTCTTTGACATAGAAACACCTCTTTACTTTAAATACATCCCATAAATTAACATTTTATTCATCTTCCCTTTTTCCACAACAAGTATAACACCGATATATTTTCTTTTCAATGCTTGTATTTTCAATGCTTTTACATTTTTTTGAAATCTTTGCTTTTTTCTGAATATTCATCCGTTGAATAAAGTACCAATATATGGACATCGTTTTGCAATCCAATATATTGGTACTTCTATATAGATAGACAAATTTACCATTATCTAAATTATCTGAATATTAATCA
>JAFGTX010000381.1 GCA_016938815.1 Clostridia bacterium
CTCATCTATGGAAAGCGCCAGATGTAAAGCAATTTTTTCCAGAATAAGTGCTGGTTGTTCCAACAAATCATCATATGAAATAAAAACATGAGGATGATTTTTTATAAGCGGTAAAAAAGGTAAGGTATATGCCGCCCACATCAATTGGCCTCTCGTAAGGGAAATACCATTGCGCTTTTGCAGTGATAGCGCCACCGTATAAGGGTGTCGCAAGGCGACGACAAACTGAAGATTAACACCTGACAGTTCTGCAGCATGCAGCCAGAAAGGCAACACTCTTAAAGTTCTAGGGTCTTTGAATCCCCACATGGCGTATTGATCCGCGCGATTGATCAATAACTTCCCCGCCTGATCATGGAGATCTGTCAGCGCATCACCTAAAAAAAGAGCTTCCGGCACAATCCGGGTATCATTCCAGGCAATATTTAAGCGCTCAAGAACCTCCTTGTTGATTCGCAAGACCTCGGCATCTTCCCAGTAGCCTCTCGGATTATCTTCCCCGGGCGCAATCAAAGCATCTCCCATATTGAGCCCCAAACACTCCAGACCTTTGGCAATGGCACTTGTACCACTTCTATGCATGCCGATGACCGTTACGATACTTCTTTGAATTTGTTGGCCTCTGGGAGCGTGCTCCAAAAACTCATCAATCACTATATAACCTCTTACATGCTGTAATGTTGCGCTCAAAAAGCTCCAAATACCCATGGTTCACCTGAACCCAGGCTAAAGACCTAGTTTTCAGCGCTCAGTGTAAGGTCTCAAGGCCACTCCAGATAAGACATAGCTGCAATAAAAATTGTTAAGAAATATGAACATCCCTTTTTTTGAATAAACGAAGTTCGTCTTATGAAAATATAAAAGTATTCGTATATGTTTATAATGACCTGAAAAGGTGTTATGTGTTATTTTCCAAAAAGCACTATTACAAATAAAGAGGATTGAATCATGTTAATGAGCCTTATTGTTTTTCTCATCGTCGGCGGAATCGCTGGCTGGCTGGCCGGATTACTCATTAAAGGCCGTGGTTTTGGCATCATCGGAGACATCATTGTCGGCATCATCGGCGCTTTCATCGGTGGCTTTCTTCTGACGGCAATTGGCTTGGCTGGTCTTTTTGGCGCGGGTATTATCGGTGCCATTATTGTTGCCTTTATTGGTGCCATTATTCTTTTGTTTATTATCAAACTCGTCAAAAAAATCTAAAAAAATC
>JAFGTX010000382.1 GCA_016938815.1 Clostridia bacterium
TCGATATACAGATCAAATCGCAGAAAAATGTGGGAACTACAGTGTTTCTCAATCTTAGAAGGATCAGTTCACACTAAATTAACACTCTGCTAATATAATTCAAGACCAAGAAATGCATGGTTCATAGATTGTGATAAGGATTTGCAAAATTAAAATGATGGCGCACAGAAAATTTTTGTTATAATGCGTCCCAAAAAAGAGGTTATGTGTCTAAAAACCGGTTTTTAGTCTCCTTTCTGGCAACAACTACTCTTTATGGGATGGCGGGGTATTGGCTCTATTATCTTACTAAGACGACAACTGTTTCGGAACAGCAATCCCCTGTAAAAACAATTGCTATGAGCGTTCATGCCTTCCAGCCCGAGGTTGTGGAGGAGAAACCCGAACCCATTGAAGAGGATACGCCTCCGCCTGTAGAAGAGCCTCCTCCCGAACCAAAAATAGAAAAACCCAAGCCGATAGAGCTACCGAAACCGGAACCTGTGGTAAAAAAACCGGAGATAAAAAAACCGGAAGTAAAAAAAGAGAAGCCCAAAAAAGTTGTCAAAAAAACCCGGAAAAAACCGCAGCATGTACAGAAAAAAAGTGCACTTAAGAGCACTAAAAAACAGCAGAGTACGGCAGCGGAAAAAAACCTTTTCCTCGCACAGGTACGAGACCGCATCAACAAGCATAAGAGCTATCCGCGTATGGCAAAACGCCGTGGTATGGAGGGGAGTGTCAAGGTCGATTTTACGATCCTGGCAAACGGGAATGTCTCCGGTATTACGGTAAGCGGCCCTAAGGCGTTTCACACCTCGGCGAAAGAGGCGGTACAAAAAGCTTTCCCTATCTCTGTAAAAGATGCGCCTCTGTCTCTGCCGCAAAAAGTATCCATTACACTCCATTATACCCTCAGCAGATAGTCAAAGTGCAACAGACTTTCTGCAATTACAGAAGTAAAATTCAAAATTAACAAATATTTAACACTATTGTGTTTAACTTATAAGTATTTGAAATAAGGAGGATAAGAAATGAGGAAGACAATAGGACTTTCACTAATAGCGGCTATGGTAGTACAGGCTGCGCCGGTAGTACTGGATGAGATCGAGGTAGAGGAAAAAATTGATACCGAGGTGATCAAGGATGTCAGCGGGGAGGATATCAAGTCTGCTGACGTTGCCGAAGGGTTGGCCAAAGAGTCTTCAAGCGTATGGCTTGTCAGAAGAAGCGGTATCTCCAACGATGTGATCGTCAGGGGACAAAAAAAGGACAACATCAACGTGACGATCGATGGGACCAAGGTATTCGGTGCCTGCCCCAACAGAATGGATCCAGCCATCTCACATGTCCTGACGAACAATATTGACTATATCGAAGTGATCGAGGGACCCTATAATGTAGAGGACTTCGGGGTATTGAGTGCGGATGTCAAGGTCCATACCAAAAAACCTGCTGAAGAGTTTGAAGGTGAAGTCAATCTCAATGCAGGAAGCTGGGGGTATAAAAAAGCCTCTTTTTCAGCTAGCGGCGGGACGGATACACTGAAGTTTCTGATCAGTGCTTCAACTGAAACGGGTGAACAGTATGAAGACGGGGATGGTAATGATTTTGCAGAACAGATTCAAAAGAATATCGATGCCGGAAAAGTTCCTGCCGGTCTTCAATACCAGGATAAATACAGAGATATGGATGCGTTCGAGAAGCAAACCGTGATGGCAAAACTTTTTTGGAATATTGCAGACAATCATGAATTGAGACTGAGCTACACAGGAAATCGAAGCGAGGATATCCTTTATCCTTCATCAAAGATGGATGCACTCTATGACGATTCGGATATTTTCAATATAGAGTATACCGCCAAAGATCTCGGAAAATACTCAAAAGAACTGGACGTACAGCTCTATCAATCAGAAGTGGACCACCCGATGTCAACTATCTATCGTAAAGTTGCAACAGATATCACAAAGGAAAAAACACACTGGCTTGATACAAAAATGCAGGGGGCCAAGATCAAAAACAGCTTTGATGTAGGAAACCATACGATCACTGCCGGGTTGGACTACAGCCTGAGAAACTGGAATGGAAGATTTTATACCAATGGCACACCGGGACCTATGAGCCTTGATGATGTGGATACTGAAAATTATGCCCTCTTTTTGCAGGATACCTTCAGGGTAGGCAACCTTGAGTGGAACCTGGGTTTGAGATATGATGATACAGAAATCACTTCAGAAAATGCTATGGATCCGAGCAATGATTATAGTGAACTCAACGGGTATATCTCCGGAACCTATCATGCGGATGAAAATACCAGATATTTCGCCGGCATCGGAAAATCTTCCAGAGTACCTGATGCGCGAGAGCTTTATATCAGAATGGGTGGAACACAGCACGGTACGCCGACTCTGGATAACACGAAAAACTATGAACTTGACATAGGTATGGAAAAGCAGTTTGAAAATGCAACTTTCAAAGCCAAAGTATTCTACAGTATGCTGGAAGATTTTATCGCTTACAATTCAAGTAACACCTCCAATTATTTTGAGAATGTGGATGCTTCGATCTACGGTGTGGAGTTCAGCGGAAGCTATATCGCAAGCGAATCGATCTACTTTGACTATGGTATGACGTACCAAAGGGGTAAAAAAGAGGATCCTCTGACAGGGCAGACAGATACTGATTTGCCTGAAATTCCCCCTTTGAAGTTCAATGCGGCAGCGAACTATATCTATGATGATACATTGAGTTTCAGAGCTGAAGTGATCGCGGCGGATGAATGGAGTGACTATGACAAGGATAACGGAGAGCAGGAACTGGATGCTTTTGCCGTACTCAACCTCAAAGGGACAAAGCGATTCAACAATCATTTTGAGCTGACAGTAGGAGTAGATAATGTCTTTGATGACACCTATGCGACAGCCAACACTTATAAAGACCTGACACTGCTTGGTGTGCCTGGCAATGATGTGATGCTGCTCAATGAGCCCGGACGCTATTTTTACGCGAATTTAAAATATAAATTTTAGGAGCATTGATGAACAAGGTTTTACTGATCACGGGGGCACTGCTGGCACTCTCAAGCCTCTCACAGGCTGAGATGAAGTGCGGTGCGGGTAAATGCGGAGAGAAGATGCAGGAGCCCAAGCCCAAGAAAATGATGAAGATGTTTCAGAGCGTTTCCCCCTCTGAAGCGACACTGCTGCAAAAAGGCGATGCAAAAGGGTTTTGTCCA
>JAFGTX010000070.1 GCA_016938815.1 Clostridia bacterium
ACCCATGTGAAGAACACGGTGGAAAATTTGGGTGGTCAGATCACGGTGGAATCCATTGAAGGTTCTGGTACGAAATTTACACTGACGATTAAACGTTTACCTGGAGGTGAGTCATAGGATGAGCAGTACATTTATTATTATCGACGACGACGTGAACATTCGAATGATGTTACGGGATCTCATCGTCAGAAACGAGTTGGGTCGAGTTTTCTGTGAACTGGAAGAAGGCATGGAAGCGGCCAATGAGATACTCTTCTATAATCCAGATGTGGTGATTGTAGATATGCTACTACCAGGGAAAGACGGTATTGGTATTATCGAAGAAGCAGTGACTGGTGGTTACAAGGGAAAATTCATCATGATCTCCCAGGTGGAGGACCGCGCGATTATTTCAAAGGCGTATACGGCAGGGGTGGTTTTCTTTATCAACAAGCCTATTAATAGTGTAGAAGTCGTCAGTGTCATCGGTCATGTGACCAAGAGTCTTGAATTTGAAAAATCTTTTAGACTCATCAAGAATACGGTCTATAATCTGGAAGAAACCAAACCGATTGAAACGGTGGTTTCTTTCGATAAGAGAATCGATCAAGTCTTTTCGGATATTGGTATCATTAACGAAAGCGGTGCACCTTATCTCAAGGATATTCTTCTTCGAATCTTGAAGAAGGAGCAGGCTTCTGGCCGACGAGAAATTGTGATGAAAACCCTTTATGAAGAGATTCTTGAAGATGAAAAAACAGGTTTAGGGGAGACCATCAATCTCCGTTCCCTAGAGCAGAAGATACGAAGAACGGTGCAAAAGGCGCTAACCACCATTGCGCTGCTTGGCATTGAAGATTATTACAACATTAAGTTCATGGACTACAGCACGACACTCTTCGACTTGAAACAAGTCAAACAAGAAATGGAATATATCCGAAATGAAAGTTATGCCCGCGGGAAAATCAATATCAAAAAATTTATTGAAGGTGTCTGTTCAAAAATAAAATAGAGAAAATTTCCAGAAAACCTTTTCTTTCATAAAAAGAAAAGGTTTTGTTGTAGATTGATGTAACATAATGTAACACGTCCTTATACTTGAATTGAAAGAGTTATTAGATTAATGAA
This sequence comes from Clostridia bacterium, assembly GCA_016938815.1. Lineage (GTDB taxonomy): Bacteria > Bacillota > Clostridia > Peptostreptococcales > Acidaminobacteraceae > JAFGTX01. The sequence continues at coordinate 1,108 of JAFGTX010000070.1, forward strand.
AAATTTGGGTAAGGGGGATTCAAAATGGAATTGAGTTTAGACATGATTCAGTCTATGGCACTGGCGGTGCTGATTCTGATGGCGGGGATGGTTTTGAGAAAGAGAGTAGGTGTTTTAGAGCATTTTTGTATTCCAGCACCGGTTATCGGTGGTGTAATCTTTGCAATACTGGCACTCATTCTAAAGCAAACGGGGCTTTTGGCTTTTAACTTCGATGTGACACTTCAAAAGGTTTTCATGACGGCATTTTTTACGACAGTAGGTTTTACAGCAAGCTTTAAGCTTCTGAAAAAAGGTGGTAAGCAAGTTATGGTTTTTCTTGGCCTTGCGATTGCCTTGGTTGTACTTCAAGATATGGTGGGTGTAGGTTTAGCAAAAGTATTCCATATCAATCCACTGATTGGTCTTTCGACAGGCTCTGTACCAATGACAGGTGGACATGGTACATCGGGTGCTTATGCGCCTGAATTCGAAGCGCTTGGTGCAACAGGTGCCAGTGCGGTAGCAATGGCTTCTGCAACATTTGGTTTAATTATGGGTAGTTGTATTGGCGGCCCATTAGGAAAACGTTTGATTGAAAAACACAACTTACTTGATGGTGAAGGTCATGACCATTTGGATCCAGCTTCTATGGACGTTAAAGAGGAAGCGACACTGCTTTCATCGAGTGCTTTTCTTATGGGTGCGTGCCAAATTATTTTAGCCATGGGTTTAGGTACTTTGATTTCTATGGTATTATCAAAGACGGGACTTATTTTCCCTCCATATATTGGTGCGATGTTTGCGGCAGCTATCTTTAGAAATATTTCGGACATGACGGGTTCTTTCCAAATCAAGAGCAAAGAAATTGACGTGATCGGCGATACATCGCTTTCAGTATTCTTAGCAATGGCTATGATGAACTTGAAATTATGGCAGTTGAGTAGTCTTGCAGGCTCTATGATGGTCATGCTGATCGCTCAAACCGTGTTAATGATTGTATTCGCATATTATGTAACATTCAATGTTATGGGTAGAGATTATGATGCTGCGGTTATGGCGTGTGGTCACTGTGGCTTTGGTATGGGGGCGACACCAAATGCCATCGCCAATATGAGTACCTTGACGCAAAAGTATAGAATGGCACCGGTTGCCTTCTTCATTCTACCTTTGGTAGGCAGTCTTTTCATCGATTTCTTTAATGCAACAATCATCACTTTCTTTATGGGTTTGTTTGCATAATTAAAAGGGTGGATACGGTGTAAG
>JAFGTX010000383.1 GCA_016938815.1 Clostridia bacterium
CAAAATCATGTACTGCATCGCCAGGATCAGTTCCTCCGGAGATTTCTATTAGCTCTCCATAACTTAAATTCCGAAAACCATTGATTTTTATTTCTTTCATGACTTCTCTACTTATTTTGTGTGCTCTCATAACCTTCCTTTACTCCTTCTACGAATTCATCCCAATTATCGTAGACATAGATCGCCACGGCAGCAAGAGCTGCCCATGGGCTTAATTTACTAAGGAGGCTGCTAATTGGTTCACCTCCATTTACGCTCAAAAGCTCTGGGGGGCTCAATTCCCTAAAAATCGCTCCATTTTTTTTCATAATTTTTTAAGTTTTAATTAGCACTCAAAATACCCTGTAGGGTTTTATCAAATACTAATTTCAGCAAGTGCCGTCCGGAAAAAAAGGACTCTTCCGAAAAAGTTGCCACCGGTCATTTGTGTTTCCTCATAATGATTAAGTGGTCTCAGTGAGCAGCTTACATTAATTTCAAACGGCTCGGTGTAGAAGAATGTGCATGATGACTTTGAGTAAGAAATCGGGGCGCCACGAGATTTCAATTCATCGATCATCTCATAAAGAGTAGTTCTGCTAACCCCTAAGTGGCTGGCGAATTCTGAAGGAGTCCCGGTATGTTGCCTGGTTAACATTCTGTGCATCCGGCTGATACGATCCAAATATTCAAATACTTTCATAATACCAGTGTGTTTTGTTTCTCATCCTGATAGTTAATAACCAGATTCTGATGATGAAGCATCTGCATGAAAATCCCATCCGCTTTGACCAGCTCGTTAAATGTCCCGCTCTCTGAAACCCGGCCTTTGTGGAGCACGTATATAATGTCAGCTCTGGAGATGGTAGAAATCCTGTGAGCAATGACGATTAAAGTTTTGCCGGCCATCTTGAATTGCATCAAAGCGTCCTGAATTTTCTCTTCAGAAATTGGGTCCAGTGATGATGTCGCTTCATCAAGTACCAATATCTCGGGATCGTTATACAACGCCCTTGCTATGGCTATGCGTTGCCTCTGTCCACCTGACAGTGTAGCCCCATGTTCACCTATCATTGTATTAAAACCTCCCGGCAGACTCTCAATGAACTCAGCCATGCCAAGATTGTTACACAAATGCAACATTCTTTCCATATCTGGTTTAAGGTCAGCCGGGGCAATATTTTCAGCGATTGATCCCGAGAATAAATCAATCTCCTGCGGAACACAGGCTATTATGTTACGAAGGGATCTGTTTGTAAAATGTGAAATATTATTGCTGCCAAATCTGATGCA
>JAFGTX010000384.1 GCA_016938815.1 Clostridia bacterium
GAGGTACCGAAGTGGTCATAACGGGGCGGTCTTGAAAACCGTTAGGGTGCAAGCCCACGAGGGTTCGAATCCCTCCCTCTCCGCCATTTATGCCCAGATAGCTCAGTCGGTAGAGCAGGGGACTGAAAATCCCCGTGTCGGTGGTTCGATTCCGCCTCTGGGCACCAACTTTAGCACAGTACATATGTACTGTGTTTTTTTCCGTGATATGAAAAGTAGATGAGGTATAAATGAAAGGATAGATTAAACAATTTGTGCAAACCTTATCATGAAATTGCTTACACAATAGTGAGAAGGACAATAAGTTTTTAGAAAAATATGATAAATCGTAGGAAAGCGCTACATAATGTGTTAAACTCTTGTATTATGTATCGTTATAGTTGTAGAAAGAATAAGGTGAAATCATGAGCGTTATGAATAGGATTGAAGTGACATTTGGAGATATTCGAAAAGACTATGCAATTGATATCGGTTCCGATATTACATATAAAGTCATCGACTTTATTCAATCGAATTTGAAGTGCGAAAAAATTCTGATTTTAAGCGATGAAACGGTTGCAGGTTATTATATGGCGCCACTCATTCAGGCATTATCTGATTTAGATGGGGTAGATGTGTTGACATATGTCATCAACCCTGGTGAATCCAGTAAAAGCCTTGAAGTAGCCGCTGAAATCTATACCAAATTGGCAGGAGCGCATTTTTCGAGAAGCGATTTGATCATTGCCCTAGGCGGTGGTGTGGTTGGCGATTTAACCGGTTATGTTGCAGCGACTTATAAAAGGGGTGTGCCCTTTATACAAATGCCGACGACCTTGTTATCACAAGTCGATAGCAGTGTTGGTGGTAAAGTTGCCGTAAATATACCGGAAGGGAAGAATCTGATAGGGGCCTTTTATCAGCCTAAATATGTCCTGATCGATACCAACTATTTGTGTACGCTCAAAGAGGATCAGTGGAAGGACGGTTTGGGCGAAATCATAAAGTACGGTTTCATTGGTTCAAAGTCTTTATTTGAATTATTGCAGAATCACTCGCTGACATCTATCAAGACGATCATTGCAGACGTCATCGGGCAGTGCTGTACCATAAAAAAGGATGTTGTGCTGAAGGATGAATTTGACACAGGGTTGCGTATGACCCTTAATTTTGGACATACGCTGGGTCACGCTATAGAACGCTACTATGGTTTTGGAAGCTATAGTCATGGGCAGGCGGTTGCGATGGGCATGTTCCTGATCATGCGTCAATATGAGTTGTATAAAGATAAGGCAGCGACTATGAGTGCTGTGATTCAAGGCTTGCTCACACAGTATCAGTTATACAATGAAGAAATAGTAGAGGCCTATGGCCGCTATTGTACAGATATATTGAATGATAAAAAAGTCATGAATAAGAAAATTAATTTTATAGTTGTGGATAAAGTCGGCGGTGCCAGTATTTATCCACTGGATTTTGAAGAAGCAAGACATTTACTTACGAAGAAAGGTAACGAATAGATATGAATACAGTAACGGTAAAACAGAGTCCATTACAAGGGACCTTAAAGATTCCTGCCTCCAAGAGTATGAGTCACCGGGCGATTATGGCGGCAGGACTGGCTCAAGGTAAATCGGTAATTAGAAACCTGATATTTTCAAAGGATATCATTGCGACGATTGGTTGTATGAGAAATATTGGTGCAGACATAGAAGTATTTGATGACCATGTAGTCATTGAAGGCATTGGGGGCGTTACAATAAAGCATCCTGACTTTCTGTGCAATGAATCGGGATCGACGATCCGCTTCATGATTCCCATTGGCATGATGGATCAAGATTATGATGGTACTATCGTCTTTCATGGTGAAGGTCGTTTGAAAACGAGACCCATGACACCCTATTTCGAAATTTTCGAGAAGAAGGGTATCGAATTTGACTATTCAGACCGGTTGCCACTGAAAATAAAAGGGCATCTGGAGGCAGGTCGTTACGAGCTACCCGGCAATGTCAGCTCTCAGTTTGTCACTGGATTGATGTACGCCTTGGCCCTTAATAAAGAGCCATCTGTTATCGAAATGACCTCGCTTTTAGAATCGAAAAGCTATGTGGATATGACTATAGACGTCTTAAAGGATTTTGGTATTATTATAGACAATGAAAATTATGAGTGCTTCCATATTCCTGGTGGACAAGCTTTTAAGGCTCAGGATTATACCGTTGAAGGGGATTATTCTCAAGTGGCCTTTTTTATTGCTGCAGGACTCATCAATGGTGATTTGACTTTGACTGGCTTGAAGGAGCAATCCTTGCAAGGGGATAGTGCCATTCTTGAGATTATGGCACGCATGGGCGGCGATGTGGCCTTTTCAAAGGAAGGCTTAAGAGTCAAGCGTTCTAAGACCCACGGTGTAGAAGTGGATATGAGTGAAATACCAGATATGTTACCGGCGCTTTCCGTGATTGCGGCTTTAAGTGAAGGCACGACACGCCTCTACAACGGCGAACGCATCCGACTCAAGGAATCGGATCGGATCAAGGCCATGCATTCGGAATTAACTAAAATGGGCGCAGACATAGAAGAAACAGAAGACGGCTTAATCATCAGAGGCGTTACCCAGTTAAAAGGCGCTGAGTTAGAGGGCTGGAACGACCATCGTATCGTCATGGCACTTGCTGTTGCGGCAACTTGCGCGACAAGTCCTGTCTCTATTTCGGATGCACATGCTATCACAAAATCTTATCCGCATTTCTTCGAAGACTTAAAATCGATTGGAGGTAGGGTCCATGAGTAATATTTGGGGCATGAACTTAAAAGTATCCATATTCGGTGAATCCCATGGTGAATGCGTTGGGGTGGTTATTTCAAATCTACCAGCAGGTATCCGATTGGATTTAGAGGCCATTCAGGCAGAACTGAATAGAAGAAAACCGGGAAAATCGGCCCTTGAGACACCGAGAAAAGAGGACGATGCCTTTAAAATCATGAGTGGCTATTTTAACGAGTATACGACGGGTGCACCTCTTGCGATGATCATAGAGAATACGAATACAAAATCCAAGGATTACGGCGATATCAAGCAAATGCCAAGACCGGGGCATGCGGACTATACTGCCTATATGAAATACAAGGGTTTTCATGATTACAGAGGCGGAGGACATTTCTCAGGTCGTTTGACTGCCGGTATCGTTTTTGCAGGTGCGGTGGCTAAGCAAATTCTGAGCAAGCTAGGCATTTCCATTGGTGCCGTTATCGAATCTGTAGGAATGGTAGCGGATGAGCGCATAGACAGTCTCATAGTGACGGAAGCGCAATTGGAGGCATGGCGAACTTCGGCCTTTCCGGTGGTCCATCCAGAAAAAGGAGCGGCCATGAGGCAACTTATTGAAGATATGCGTGTTGATCACAATTCTGTTGGTGGTGTGATTCGTTGCATTGGGCTTAATATTCCAGTTGGTCTTGGTGAACCATTTTTCGATTCTTTTGAAAGTAGACTCGCCTACATGCTGTTTTCCATTCCGGCAGTCAAAGGCGTTGCCTTTGGATTGGGCTTTGATGTTGCTAAATTAGATGGCAAGCAAGCCAATGATGATTTCTATATGGACGGAGGTCTCTTTAAGACCAAGACAAACAATGCAGGGGGTATTCTCGGTGGCATTACCAACGGCATGCCACTGGATGTCCAAGTGGCTTTCAAGCCGACGCCATCCATTGGTCAAGAACAGCAGACTGTGAATGTAGAGACCTTAGAGGAAAAGACGATTGCGATTGAAGGCCGTCACGATGCTTGTATTATACCGAGAGCGGTACCGGTTGTAGAAGCGGCGATGGCGATTACTTTATTGGATTTGCTGCTGGGTGAAGAAAAAGATGTGAGTTGGTGGTAGAATGAGAAATTTAGAAGCAACGAGAAATGAAATTGATCAGTTAGACGATGCATTGGTTAAATTACTTAAAAGAAGACTGGAATTGTCTTTAGAGGTGAAAGAGATTAAAAAGACCGATAGTACGGGGATTTTTGATCCGCAAAGAGAAGAGAAAATCATTCAGCGCCTTCAAGAGGCTTTGCCTGAAGAACACCATGGGTATTTATCGGCACTCTACACTCTGATTTTTAAATACAGTCGATCGTTACAAAGCAAATAGAAGCCTGTTTTAGCCCTGAGGACTCAATACCTTGGGGTTTTTCATTTGAAATTTCGAAAAAACTACAAAATGTTGATAATTAAGTGTATACTAAATTTGAGAGACTATATCATAAGAGGAGAAATCAGTGTGGACGCAATTATGCAAACAATATCGAGCATTCGATTACAAGATGTATTAGACATTGTCATTATCGCATTTTGTTTTTATAAGTTGCTGATGCTTATAAAGGAAACGCGAGCGGAGCAGCTCATCAAAGGGATAATCATTCTTTTAGTCGTATTAAAATTGAGCGAATGGGCAAAACTTTATTCGGTGTATTATATTTTAAAGAATACGGTGACCTTAGGTTTTGTAGCGCTCCTGATACTATTTCAACCGGAATTGCGTCGTGCTTTGGAGTACATAGGTAGAAGCAAGTTCCTATCTAAGTCGATTGTGGAAATTCAATATGAAGAGTTGATTGCTTCTATTGAGAGTATTGTTGAAGCGACGGTGAGGATGTCCAAGAATAGAATTGGCGCACTCATTGTTTTAGAACGTGAGACAGGTATTTCAGAAGTTATGGAAACGGGCATTAGAATCGGTGGGAAACTTTCTGATCAATTACTTGAAAACATTTTCGTACCTAACACACCGCTACACGATGGTGCGGTTATTATAAGAGAAAATAGAATTATGGCGGCAGGTTGTATTTTACCGCTTTCAGAGAACCAAAATATTAGCAAGGAATTAGGGACAAGACATAGAGCGGGACTTGGGATGGCAGAAAGTAGCGATGCGGTCGTCGTTATTGTGTCTGAGGAGACCGGAGGTATTTCAGTGGCGAAAGACGGTAAGCTATCACGTTTCTTGGATGCCAATACCTTAAAGCGTATTTTGATTGACGCTTACAACCCTGAGAAAAATAACGCTTTAATTAAACGAAGATGGAGGGTGAAGGATGAATAAGTTACTTGAAATTCTGAGCAAACCCTTTGTATGGTTTTTTTCGAGCTTGAAGATTACCAACAACAGCCGTTCCAAAGTGCTGTCGGTTGTATTTGCCATTATCTTTTGGGTCTTTGTCATGGATCAAGAGAATCCCGAAATGTCCAAATGGATTATCAACATTCCTGTGGAATTCAAGAATGAGCAAATGCTGCTTGATGACGGTTTGATTGTGATGGATACGGAGGAAAGGCTGGTCAATGTGGAAATCAAAGGTAGACGTAATGATGTGATGGATGTTACGGCTGCAGATATTCACGTATCGGCAAACCTTTTAGGATATGGCAAAGGCAATAATAGTATTGCTATTGATAAGACCATTACTCAGGATAATGTGGTGATTTCAGACATTTCTCAACAGGATGTCAAAGTCTTTATTGATAAGATCATAGAAGTTAAGAAACCGGTCGATGTGGCTGTGGTGGGCGCTGTTCAAAGCGGCTATGTCAATGACAGTATAATCATGGTTCCGGAAGAGGTTGTTGTCAAGGGCCCTGAGACCTATGTCAATGCTGTGGCATCGGCAAGAGGTGAGGTCGACATTTCTGATTTGACAGAGGATACCAGTAAGGAAATTGCCTTGCACGCAGTGGATAATGATGGCAATATGGTCCAAAACGTGACCCTTGCAGTTCAATATGTCGATGTTCAAATGGGCATTAAGAAGATAAAAACAGTCAAGATATTGCCAAACGTGATCGGTGAACCGCCTGCTGGCTATAAGATCACCAATGTTTCTGTAGAACCAAGCGAGGTTGTCTTAAAAGGCCATGAAGGTATCGTAGATAATATCGAAGCCTTGCCGACTAGTCCAATAGACGTTTCAGATGTCAAAGAGACGATGGTATTTGAGACAGAGGTTTCTATTCCTGAAGGTATTTCCATTCTATCCTTTGAACCGCCGTTCAAAGTGGCTGTGGAAATTGAGCCGGTGGAAGAGCGCACATTTGAATTTACAACAGAAGACATACTGGTGAAAGACGTCAATGGCTTTATGACTATGGATAGTAAAACCGCCGTCAATGAAAAATACACCGCGTCATTCGGTTCGGAAGTATCTACCATCAAAGTGGTGGTATCAGATGTACCGAAGGTGCTGTCAGAATTGAGTGCGGAGGACTTTAAAGTCTACGTTGATTTGAGCGCCTATGAGGCGGGTACTTTTACGATACCGATTGTAGCAGAAGGCATCGATAAGTCCTTGACGGTTGAAGTGAAACCAATCAATATCAACATTTCCTTAATAGAACGCGAAAACATTGCAGAATAATAATCACAATACGCAGAAGAGCTTCTTCTGCGTTTGTTATGAAGAGGGTGAGTAAAATGAGTTGGCAAGTTCAAGGCATGAATAGTGAAATAGAAATGATCTTAAATGCAACCCATGATGCCATTATCGCCATCAACCAAGAGTGTACCATCACGATTTTTAATACGTCTGCAGGGCAATTGACAGGCGTCGTACCGTCGGAAGTTTTAGGTACCTCCATATGGGACGTTATCCCGACGACTAGACTACCAGATGTATTAGAATCAGGTATACCGGAACTTAATCGTTATCAGCCATTAGGTGATATATCCATTGTGACCAACCGGATGCCGGTTTATAATGCAGAAGGTAAGATTGTAGGCGCTATTGCGATTTTTAGAGATATTACCGAAGTCAAGGAGATGGCAGAGGAGCTCACCGACGTCAAGGAAGTTCGGGCAATGCTTCAAGCGATTTTCAATGCGACATCGGACGCTATCTCGGTAGTCGATGAGGAAGGTAAGGGGATTATGATTAATCCCGCCTATACGCGCCTGACAGGCTACACTGAAAAAGATGTAATAGGGAAGCTGGCGACGGTGGATCTTGCCGAAGGGGAAAGTGTCCATTTGCGCGTCTTGAAAAGCAAAAAAGAAATGAAACACGTCAGGCTAAAGGTCGGCCCTAATCGCAGGGAAGTGATTGTTAATGCTTCGCCGATTGTCGTCAACGATCAATTGATGGGGAGTGTCGGCGTGATTCATGACCTTACAGAATTCAATGAACTGATTCATGAACTGAATAAGGCAAAAAAACTCATTCGTAATTTAGAGGCAAAATATACCTTTGAAGATATTATCGGTGAACATGATATTTTGACAACGGCGATAGAAAAGGCCAAACTAGCAGCGGTAACGCCAGCGACAGTCATCCTGAGAGGTGAGAGTGGTACGGGAAAAGAACTTTTTGCCCACGCAATCCATAACGCCAGCAACAGAAAAAATTCTCAGTTTGTTCGGGTGAACTGTGCAGCCATTCATTCGAATATCCTAGAAAGTGAATTGTTCGGTTACGAAGAAGGGGCTTTTACCGGTGCAAGAAAAGGTGGGCACATCGGTCTTTTTGAACAGGCTGACGGTGGGACCATTTTTCTCGATGAGATTGGTGAAGTTAACTTAAATACCCAAGCCAAGCTCCTTCGTGTCCTTCAGGAAAAGGAGATTTTGCGTGTGGGTAGCAATGAGCCGATTTCTGTGGATGTCCGTATTATTTCGGCGACCAACCGTGACCTTGAAAAAGAAGTTCAGGAAGGCAAATTCAGAAAGGATTTATACTACAGACTCAATGTGGTACCGATTAGGATTCCTTCACTAAGGGAACACAAAGAGGACATACCGGAACTGGTGCATTATCTCATCAATAAGTACAACCAAGAGTACGGTCGAAGTGTCGCGGATTTTTCAAGTGGCGCCATAGCGATTATCGATGCCTACGATTGGCCCGGCAATGTCAGAGAGTTGGAGAACTACATTGGACGTGCGATGATCAATATGACAATGATGGAACATGAACTTGAAGAAAAACACTTACCTGCCATAAAGAGTCTTCAGGAAAAAGCGGAGCCGATTATAAGGACCCGTGTCCCTGTGGTTAAAGGAGAAATAAAGCCGCTTTCAGAAGTGCTTGAGAAGATGGAAAAGCAGTATATCAAAGACTTGTTGACCTTGAATGAAGGCAATCGTGAAAAGACAGCGAAAGAACTCGGAATTTCTATTAGGAGTCTCTATTATAAGCTCAGTAAGTACAATGACTAATGCAAAATATTGCAGTTAAAAACGAAAAATGCAAAATATTGCATGCAAATATTTGCGCCAAACGTTTTCCTTTTGGAAAATTGTTGGCGCTTTTTTTTTGAGAATTGGTCTATAGGCGGCTTTTAGGTTTTTTATAAAAATGCAGGAAGTTGGCACGTGAATTGCATTTATAATTAGATGGAAATAATGGAGGTGTTTTTGTGTCAAGAGAATATGTATTGGTCATTAATCCAGGATCCACTTCAACAAAAGTTGCTTTGTTTGCTGGAGAAGAAAATGTGTTACAGAAGAACTTAACCCACTCACCTGAGGAATTAAGCAAGTTCGATAAAATTACGGATCAGTTTGACTATCGAAAAGATATGATTATTGACTGGATGAAAGCAGAAGGCTATGCTATCGATCAGCTCAAAGCGGTTGTTGGTAGAGGCGGGCTATTAAAGCCAATGCCAAGCGGCACATACAAAGTGACTGACGCGATGATTGAAGATCTTAAGATTGGCGTTCAGGGCGATCATGCTTCCAATTTAGGTGGTATTATTGCTAGAAGCATTGCGGAACTTTGTGGCGTTGAGTCTTACATTGTAGATCCAGTCGCTGTAGATGAGTTTCACGAGGTTGCCAGAATATCCGGTATTCCACAAATTAAACGTAGATCCCTATTACATGCGCTCAATATCAGAGCGATTTCCATAGGCCTTGCGGATGAAATGAACAAGTCACTTCAAGAGATGAATTTGGTCGTGGCGCATTTAGGCGGTGGTATTTCAGTAGTACCACTGGAAAAGGGCAAAATGATTGATGCAAATAACGCCAACGAAATGGGACCTTTTTCACCGGAAAGAACGGGCGGTTTGCCAGTTGGTGATTTATTGAAAATGGTATTCTCAGGCGATTATACACCTCAAGATATGAAAAGCAAATTAAGAGGTAAAGGCGGTCTTGTCGCTTATCTTGGAACAAACGACGTGCGTGAAGTACAGGCTAAGATTGATGCGGGTGATGCAAAAGCCAAACTCGTTCTTGATGCGATGTGCTATCAGATTGCAAAAGAAATTGGCATGATGGCGACGGTCCTTAAAGGTAAGGTAGACGGCGTTGTTCTTACAGGCGGTATTGCTTATTCAAATTACGTAACAGACACAATAACAGAGATGGTTGACTATATCGCAACGGTATATGTTAGACCAGGTGAAGACGAAATGAAGGCCCTAAACGAAGGGGTAATGAGAGTAGAAAACGGCAGAGAAATGCCAAAGATCTACGAGAATGAGGTGAACTAATGATTAAGAGTTTTGAAGATGTACTGAAGATTGCAAAAGAACGTGGCCCTAAAACGGTAGCGGTTGCATGTGCTCAAGACGTAGACGCCCTAATGGCAGTTGAAAATGCACGTAAAGAAGGTATCGTAGAGGCGATTCTCGTTGGTGATGCTGCGGCGATTAAAGAGATTGCAGCGGATAAAAACATCGATTTAAATAATTTTGAAATCATTGATATTGTTGATTTAGCCGAAGCATCGCTTAAAGCAGTAGAATTGGTTTCAACAGGAAAAGCACACATGGTTATGAAAGGTCTTGTGGATACAGCGATTATCCTTAAGGCAGTGCTTAATAAAGAAGTAGGTCTTAGAACAGGTAATGTATTAAGCCACGTAGCAGTTTTCGATGTACCGGCTTACCATAAGTTGCTACTGATTACAGATGCAGCGATGAACATTGCGCCAGACCTTGAAGCAAAAAAACAAATCATTGAGAATTCGCTTGTTGTTGCAAATGCTTTGGACGTAGATGAGCCAAAGGTAGCGGTTGTTTGTGCTAAGGAGAAAGTGAATCCTAAAATGCCAGCAACGGTAGATGCAGCAGAACTTGTCAAGATGAATGAAGAAGGCACGCTTAAAGGTTGTCTTGTAGGCGGTCCGCTTGCACTTGATAATGCAGTTTCTAAAGAAGCGGCAAAACTTAAAAAGATTGATCATCCGGTTGCCGGTGATGCAGACATTATTTTATGTCCAAACATTGAATCGGGTAATATTGCTTATAAAGCGCTTTCATTCTTGGTTGGAGAATCTAAGAATGCAGGTATCATCGTAGGTGCTAAGGCGCCAGTCGTATTAACTTCTAGAGCGGATGATGAAGATACTAAACTAAACTCAATCGCATTAGGGACGTTAATGGCAGCAAAAATGCAATAACAATTAAGATACTGAAAGGTCGGTGCAATATGAAAGTATATAGAATTTTAGCGATTAACCCAGGTTCAACATCAACAAAAATCGCTATTTATGACAATGAGAAAGAAGTTTTCGAAACAACGCTAAGACATCCATCGGAAGAAATCAACAAGTATAACAAAATCTATGATCAATATGATTTTAGAAAAGGCGTTATTTTGGATTCTCTAAATGACGCAGGCATCAACTTGACAAAACTGGATGCGGTTGTTGGCCGTGGTGGTCTATTGAAACCAATTCAAGGTGGTACTTATGCTGTATCAGAACCAATGATTGAAGATTTAAAAGTAGGCGTTTTAGGAGAGCATGCTTCAAACTTAGGCGGTATTTTAGC
>JAFGTX010000385.1 GCA_016938815.1 Clostridia bacterium
CCCAGCCGTCTGCATGACCGTATCCTCTATAGCAAAGAGGCAGAGGGGTGGAAGATCGAGCGGCTGGCTCCGTAGATAACTGCGTAATCCGTTTTACTCTTCTTATGAGGGGTACCATCATTAACGCATATACTTTTTCTTTTTAGCGGGTTATTGACAATGAGAGTTCCATATATTGACAGCCCACTCAGGATGATCTATAAAAGGATTTCTATTGTTTTGATATTCAAAAGTTTTATTATTTCTCTCAACCTCTTCTTGGCTCACGGGATCATCGAGATGCCATGTTAAAAATGTACAGATATCACCGATTGTATTAAACTCCAAATCACTTTCAGAATCATCTCCCTCATATCTTGTCGCCATATAAAACATAGATCTTGCAATATCACCTTTCATCTTGTCTCTAGGCTCCCATAATGTACTGTTGTAAAAATTCCCGGTTGCTTCAGAATGTTCTGTACCGTTTGCGGCACTACCAAATCTTTTATTGCTTCTATCACTGTTGACAGATGCATCAGATGCTCTTAAGTTGAAGAGATCAGAAAATGATTTAAAGGTATCACTGTCTCCAACACCTAAGGATCTCGGCCACAAGTGCTCTCTGTTCCAACAATCATTTGAGGAATCCGTATTACACTTTGTAGTTTTAGCATCTTGAGACCGGTTTGTATAAATAAGTGTGACATTTGAATGATTGTTTGAACCTTTATCTAAGGTTTCCAAGAGAACATATGCTTCTGAATAGGAGACTTGAATATGATTAGCTTTTGTTATATGATATAACTCATTTTTGAGTGCATCACCAGTCAGCCCACCGGCTGAGGCATAGTACGCCTCAAGGTCAGATTGTGTCAGCTTTTTTTTTACACGGATTTTTGTTACTTCCCACGTGGAAGCTTCACCGCTTCCTGTTCCTGCTGAAGTATAGTGAAATGCGATATTTGCACTCCCTGCGTAAGCAGAAAGATTCATATCTCCGGAATCCGTCCAGGTCCAATCAGAGGCTAAATTTGCATTTAACTCATGCCATGTGGCACGCTCTACATTTGATCCGTTATAATCATTTGAAATATAGACTGTCAGTGTTGAACCGCTGTAACCCATTGCAGAGTCAAAACTCAAAAGTTCAATACCTGTCAGGTTTATATCCGGAGAGATCAGCCAATCATCTGCTGCTTCATTCGAACCATAATTATTCATTTTGGCATGGGTGACGCCACTATAGGTAGCTTGTGACCAGTTTGCATCACTTGCCAATGAAACGGCCTGCCACCCCTCCAAAGAGCTACTGAAATCTGTACTGTATACTACTGTAGAATAGGTTGTTTCATTAGATTCACTGTTTTCACTTGAACTGTTACTCTCATTACTTTCATTTGAACTCTCTTCTCCAACTCCCGGTGTAAAACTATCCGGAGCATCCAGGGCTGAACCTATTCCAGAGTCATTATTGATGATCCAATCATTTTCATCCCAACTTGTTTTAGGTGTCAATACGGTAGCTTTTCTTACTGCACTGCCATCTTCAAACTCATGCGCAGTGCCTGAGCCATCTTCACCTGGAATACCGAATATATCTACAACGGTTCCATCTGTTTTAATAATTGCGATTTGATCATCCCCGTTTGAATCGGCTGGACCACCTGTCCCACCAACTAAATCCGGAGCAACGCCATATACAGAGGTAAACTCACTTGCATTCGCTGCAACCGTGTAGTATGTATATGGATTTAGTGTCCCGATCAATGCAATATTATTTGAAGTTGATGGCTCGACATTTCCATTCGTCCATCGTTGAAGCGCATACTCTGATAAATCAATTGCATTACCTGTCGGGTTATAAAGCTCTATAAATCTTGCACTTGGATTATTGTTGGGATCCGCGATCTCACTTATCACCAAATCCAATGAAGCGTCTATTTCCTCAGATTCATTGTTTTCGGTTGAACTGTTACTCTCACTGTTTTCAGTTATATTGGTATCGCCTATATACAGCTCTGTGATTTCCCACGTTGCTGCACCTGTTGTATCTGAGGTATATTGAAATGCGATATTGGCAATACCGCTATAAGCGTCAAGATCGATATCCCCGGACTCTTCCCAAGCCCAACTACCGCTTGAGAGTGTAGCATTGAGTTCATGCCATGTTGCATTCTCTACATTGATACCGTCAAAGTTATTTGAGATATATACTTTTAATTTCGGACCTGTATAGTTTGTAGCGGTTTCAAAATGAAATGTTTCATTTCCATCGAGCACCAATGCCGGAGAGATAAGCCAATCGTTTGAGTCTTCATCCCCCTTGTACCCACTGATTTTTGCTCCATACGTACTATCTGAAGTCCAGTCTTTATTGCTTGCAAGCGAGATTGCCTGCCAATCACCCAACGATGATTTAAAATCATCACTAAGGCTTGCAATAGGTCTCTGACCTAGATATAAGTTTGTGATCTCCCAAGTGGCACTTCCCGTAGCATCGGTCGTATAGTAGAATGCGATAAATCCGGTTGTATTGTACTCACTTAAGTCGATATCCCCTGACTCTGTCCAGGCCCAGCTGCCGCTTGACAGAGTAGCATTGAGTTCATGCCATGTTGCCTTTTCAACAGATCCGTTATAATCTGTTGAGATGTATACTTTTAATGCCGGTCCCGTATAGTTCGTAGCTGTTTCAAATGTTAGATATTGATTTGCAGTAAAGTTGATCTTAGGTGAGATCAACCAATCATCTGAATCCTCATCACCCTTGTAACCACTGATTTTTGCTCCATAATTACTATCCGAAGTCCAGTCTTTATTACTTGCGAGTGAAACGGCATTCCATCCTTGAAGTGAATCTTTAAAATCATTGCTTAATTGCGTTGCCGGTTTTAACGGTTCTGTGATCTTCTTCACTTCCGTGGTATTGAGATCGACCCAGACAAGTCTATGGTCTGATGAGTTCTCACCGGCACTGTTTTTTTCCATCAGATAGTGTTTTACATCTGTCAGTTCCGGCCAAAAGATCCCCGAATCTATAGGTGTAAATCCAGTGACCGAGGGGAGCACATAGTCCGCTCTCATACTCCAGTTTGCTGTATCATCAGACTCTCTATTTGATACCCCTTCGCTTATAGCACCATTACTTTGAGGGGTAAAAGAGGTATCGATGAGTTCATTTGCAAGGAGTTGCATAATGGCATTTTGATAACTATCTCCTTCATCCGGGTCTGCATTTTGGTCACCCATAATAACAAACCTCTCTCCTCTTGCCAACCCTCCGCTCACATTATTGTCATCATAGATGTAAGATTCTCCGTTGATATAATCCTTCCAAAACCTGATCTCATCATGATTTCTTACTCCATTCCAATCAATCGCATTGCTATCTGTATCTTTATCACCGTCATCAAATGTCGGAGGTGTCGGATGTGAAGCTAAGATATGCACCGTCTTCCCATTGACATTCACCGGGATATCCCAATGTGATTTGGAAGAGAGTCTGTAAATTTTCAAGATTTCATCTGAATAATAGGATTGACTGCCATCCCTCGGCAAGTTAGCGTCCGGCATATCTTTCCATAAGAACTTTTGGAATGTTCTTGTATGGTTAGTATCGATTGGATACTTGGATAATACAACCATACCGTATTGACCCGGGAACTCTCCGAATCCATAGGCATCATCACCTGTAATTTTCCCGTCACCATTTAGGTCGAGTCCGGTTTGAACCCCCGTATTTACCGGTGAGACAAAGTAGTAGGGATAATCAATTGGTGCCTGGCCGTTTTGAGAAACAGTTAAATATTTTTCGCGCAGGAGTTCTACATTTGTCGTTCCATTATAATCAAATTCATTGATGAGGATAATTTCAGGTCTTACCCTTTGGATAATCTCTGCAACATTCTTGATCTGTAGATCGGTTCCGGATGTCAAGTCGGCTGTTAACCCGCCATGGCTAGCCCTGTTAAGATATGCATTGAATGTAGCGATCCTCACGTCGGATGTTTGGGTCGGGACCTTCTCATCCAATGGCGCTTCAACGGTAACATTCATCTCATAAGATATAGAAGTATCGGTACCGTCAGTAATGGTTAGTTTAACAATATAGTTTCCTTCAGAATCATATGTGTATGTTGGAGACTTCTCAGTGGATGTATATCCGTCACCAAAATCCCAGCTGTATCTATACGGAGCTATTCCTCCGGTAATGGTAACATCAAACCTGTTTTCCATTGTGGCAAGTATATTTTCTGAATCAAAACTAAACTCAACCTTGTAAGGAATTTCAGTGGTACCGCTTCCTTTGATAATGATATCATCTATTTCCCAGTTCGCTACTTCACCGCTGTTTACACCGGCTGCTTCATGATAAATTGCGATATAGGCACTGCTGGATTTGTAGTTGGAGAGGTCGATATCGCCCGAGCTTTTCCATACCCAGTTACCCTCATTCAGGTCAGCGATTGTTGCGTTCAGGTCATCCCAGGTTGCATAGGATGGATCGCCTTCACCAAGATAGTCTGTAGAAATTTTAACCACGATATCAGATCCGCTGTATCCTTTTGCAGAGATAAAGCTCAATGTTTCATCTCCCGATAGTGAGAATTTAGGTGAGATCAACCAATCCTTGCTTGGTTCATCATTTTGATATCCGCTGATATAAGCAAAGATCTGACCACCATAGGAAGAGATCTCCCAGTCGCCGTCACTTGCTTCTGAGTACTGCTGCCAGGGGCTCAAACTTCCGCATTCAAACGTAGTATTCAGTACCACACCCTCTTCAACTGCATAACATGGCGTTTCCGGTAACTCTTCCGGATCGGGATATGTCGGCATAGTGGTTGTTCTGAAACATTGATTTAATGTCTCATTCCAACTAAAGTGTTTTGCTACACATTCACTTTTATCTTTTGCCAATGTCAGCGTGTTGGATAAACCTTTCACCGGTCCGAAAACACCGGCAAATGATTCTTTTGATTGGGATGGATGTTGCGTAACAAGCGTTGCATAGGATAAACCATTGATATTTTTATACCAGTACGGTGATGTCGCTTCCGCACCAACAGGCAGTGTAGCTATTCTGGTCAATTTTTGTGTTTCCACATTATAGGACCACACCATATTATTGTGATGTGCACTCGTATCTTCACCGATAATGAGACTATTTGTATTTGCGATATAGGTAATATTGTCAGGGTTTGAAATTTTGTCTACATTACAGCTGTTTCCTGCATACTCACCGGTATAACTTTTTGGTTCACCGACTAACACGGCATAAAAGTTCTTGGCACTGTATGCACTTCCCAGCATTGCATTATCTTCCAAATCGAGTGCATAGAGGCCGCCGCAGCTATTTTGCAGAAGTTTCATGTGATTTGATCCGCCGATATCATATTTACCGGCAGCATCATCTTCCATACCTTTAGCAATCTCGCTAATAGCAATATAGAGCTTATGATGCACAGGATCGTAAGTGATTCCCTCTTCTTTTCTTAGCTCTGTTGTCGCACCCTTGATGGCTGCATATCTTCTTGTTTCCAGGAAGGCTGCAGCTTTTTCCATGCCGGGTTTAACCTGCAGACACTCAAATCCCCAAGAGGTATTGACGGCATTAAACCCTGTCGGACACGTTCCGTCAAGGTTTGTGCTCATCGTTTCAAAAATATCACTAAACTTCGGCGCATCATTCGTATCCGTATTGGAGTCCGGATCCAAAATATCTTTAATTTCACTATCAGTAGCATGCGCCAGTTCAATCCATTCCAGATCAAATGATCCGCCGTTTGTTGACGCCAGTTGCGTAAACTTTGCTGAATAGAGTCTACCTGAACTTAAATCTTCCGGAGTATCTGCTATGAACATAAAGAGACCCACATTGGTCCCGTCATCGCTCATGTAGACTGTTTTGTTATCAGGCATCACATACGCCAACTCATGAGACAATCTACCGAGTGCATAGTGTTTCGTATAATTTGCAGCTCCATTTTCGATGGTCACTTCAGGGGTCCAACCATAATAGTATGGTGACATCAGCGACGCATTTCCATTCCAATAACGTGCTACTTCATCGTAATATGCATCACCTGTTGTACCATCATTTTTCAGGTTCTCTTCAACTGCTCTTGCATCTATTTCATACTCTTCACTTCCAAGATGTGACTCCCAAGGCGTAGTGATACCCGCACAATGTACAAATCCGCCAAACTCATTTTTCTGTGAGATATACTCCAGGCTATTCGGTTTCACACTTAGCATACCGGTTGCACTCTCTTGTTCCAGTTCTGTTTTATACATCGCACCGATTTGACATTCAAATTGAGTTATCATATAGATTTTTTCATCTTTTTGTAAGATAGATATATGATCCAGTCCTGACCCTACTCCGTCATTTGTACCATTACAGATATAGGGACTTCCGTCATTAAAAATGATCAATTGATCATTTTTATCTTTAATCGCACCGAATATTTCACCGTTATCCCTCTCACCGGTTGTCAATAATGTATTGAAGTTTAATGCGTCAGTTACACCATTCACTGTGACTTGAGATGATGTCATTAAGCTATTTGCATCTGTAGTATCTGTAGGTACATCCACCTGAGCAAAATTGATTGTTGATATCTCTGCCTTTGTATGATGCGTCTCAATCGCTTCTCTGTAAGCTTCTATTTTTTCATCAGCAACGCGAGCTGTATCCAGCACCGCTTCAGGTATATCTTCTCCATTTGGGATAAAATCTATGATATTTCTATCACCATCAAACACTTCTGTATATATGGTGTTCAGGTCAAGTGCCAAGTCATTTTCTTTTACAACTTTTAATGCCTCGAAAAATGCATCTACAGCTTCAATCTTCAGGTCAACCACTGACTGTAGATCAGTTGGAACTTCAATTGTCGTAGCATCAAAACGTATCTCTGTTTCACCTGCATTACCAGCAATATAAGCGGTATCTAGATCTTTTAAAAAAGCAAGAGCATTGGCCTTAAAAACGGTTTTTACTACCTCATTAAGAGTGATGAGGGCCATCGCCCTGTTTTTCTTCACCGAGTTATCAGAGATAACCATGTTGATCTCTTCAACAGGGTCAAAATATTTAGCC
Source organism: Clostridia bacterium (assembly GCA_016938815.1). Classification (GTDB taxonomy): domain Bacteria; phylum Bacillota; class Clostridia; order Peptostreptococcales; family Acidaminobacteraceae; genus JAFGTX01. The sequence goes on from JAFGTX010000385.1 coordinate 7,088, forward strand.
GATTCGAGGAGTTCTGCATCACCGTTTTTCATGGCTAGTGTCGTTAACGGTGTGACATATTTGGAATCTCCTGGTGCAGTCATTTCAAATCCAACGGCACGATCACTTTCATCCAATAGATGATTGTTATTGACATCGATAATTGCATTGGATGGGACCGAAATGATGGCATCAGATGCAATCATTGTAGAAAACTTTATTTTCCCTTTTTCACCTACAATACTTGTTAAATACCCATCACTTGTTGTAGCTGGGCTCGGTAGAGAGATAATATATCCATCTACAAGCGTAACTTCTGTCTCTTTTACTTCTGTCTCTGTTTGATTATTGCTGCTGCCGCATCCGACTAACAGTGATGCCAATGTAACGGCTACCCCAGTTTTTAAATTCAAAAAAGCCACTCTAATTCCTTTCTCTGTCCTTTACGCTAAGTTAGTAAATCATTTACACTAAATTTTTGATAATTGGCGGATACTATAGTTGTTTCCAGTTACAAATCAATCACTAACCGATTACCAACCTGATATAAAATGGGCTGAGAAATCAAACATTAAGCTTATAATCCACATATCCTTGGTTCAAATCCTTCTTCCTAAACAATGGTCGACAAAAAGACCCATGCTCAAACCCTCTCTATGTTATGATGTGATATGAAAAAGATAATATTTCTACTGATCCATACACTTCTGTTTGCTTCTGCCCCTGATCCTGACCTGAAACGCTACCAGGAAAGGTACAGTCTGTGCCACGGCACAACGAAC
>JAFGTX010000386.1 GCA_016938815.1 Clostridia bacterium
AACTATTATCTGGACAACAGCATGATCATCAATCCGAGAGGCCATAAGGGTAATGTCTTGGAAGCTGAGCTCATCGCCACCTTCTTACCTCACATCGTTGTAGATAGTTTGTATACCGTTATGAATAAGGCGGGACTCGAAGTACAAAACTTGACACTGGAGCCGATTGCTGCCATTAACGTCACTATTCCGCAGAATTTAAGACTTCTAAATCTTGTTCTTGTAGATGTTGGAGCGGGTACGTCGGATATCGCCATTACCAAGGATGGTACCATCGTTGCCTATGGTATGGTGGCGAAAGCTGGTGACGCAATCACCGAAAAGCTGTCCAAAGAATATCTGCTGGATTTCAACGAGGCGGAAAAGCTCAAGACCAGTTTGAATAGCAGTGAACAGGTGAAATATACGGACGTGCTGGGCATGATGACCACCAAAAGTTCGAAAGAAGTCTCAGAAATGCTCTATCCAGTTGTCCAAGAGATTGCAAGCGAAGTGGCTCGCGTCATTCTTGAAGTTAACGAACGCCCTCCAAGTGCTGTCTTCTGTATTGGTGGCGGTTGCCAAGTGCCTGGTTTCACGGAGGCTTTGGCCGAGAGTCTGTCCTTGCAGAAAGAGCGTACGGTAATCAAAGGCGCAGAAATGCTTGAAAAGGTCCATTTTGCATCCGAACGCTTATCCGGACCAGAATATATTACGCCGGTAGGCATCGGTTTTACAGCCTTCCAAGAGAAAGAAAAGGACTTTTTGCAGATTGTTGTGAATGACAAGCCCATTCGATTGTTCAATTCCAGACAATTGAATGTTTCTGATGCGCTGATTCTTGTGGGTTATAATGCAAGAAATCTTATTGCCAGCCGTGGTGATGGCATCAAGGTTATGGTGAATGGCAAGGAAAAACAGTTCTATGGCGAATATGGTGAGTCTGCAAAGATATTTGTCAATGGCGTTGTCAGTAGCTTGGATACAAAGATCAAGAATAAGGATGTCATCCATGTTGAGCCAGCTGTGCCGGGATCAATCAAGGAAATCCGTTTGTATGATTTGGTGCAATTGCCTAAAAAGGCGTATTACAATCAGAAATCCTTTGACTTGATCAGAGATTTGCGGGTGAATCAGGAGTCGGTCGCTGCTGACGTCGTCTTGAATGATAAAGACTGGGTTCAATATGATG